>DATCDE010000215.1 GCA_036510875.1 Actinomycetes bacterium | reverse complement strand
CTCGCCCGACCGAGGTGGTAGACGGTCTGCAGGTACTCCAGCAGCGCATCCTCGACGTCAACGGCCAGGGCATGGACCTCACCACCGCCCCTGGCCACCGCGACGCGACGCTCGGCGTAGGGCAGCGGCGGGCAGCCGAACAGCTGCGCGATGCCCTGGCGCCCCTCCACTTCGACGAGCAGCGTGCGCCGGCCCCCCGAAGCCAGCGCGATCGCGGCAGCCGCCGCCAAGGTCGTCTTGCCGGTGCCTCCCTTGCCGGTCACCACATGCAGTCGGGCGCCGGCCCTGTCGCCGGGGTCTGAGGGCACGTCCTCGACTCTAAGCCTCATCCGGTGTACCACGGCGTACTGGGCGGCGGCCGCGAGGGCCTGAAACGTCGTTGGCGGGCAAGGATGCCGCCGGGCCGTCGAGCACACGCATGCCGACCTTGCCGCGGACTTCCGTGCTCCTGAAGAGCAGGTGCCCGCACCGATCGGCACTACTGGGCTGGGTTATTCGAGGATCTCGAAGACCGTGTCGAACTTGACGAGCGTCAGCGTGCGGAGCACGTTCGTGGGGGGGCGAAGGAGACCGTGCCACGGCGAGCGGTGGCCGCTCGGCGCAGGCGTGCGAGAAAGCCGAGTCGGGTGGTGTCGAAGAAGGTGACGTACACCAGGTCCACGAGCGCGTTCACCGCCGGGCTGGAGACAAAGGCCCGGATGAGATCGGCCATCTCCCCGCGCCGCTGCGCGTCGATGTCACCGGCAAGGAAGATGACCTGTACGTGCCGGGTCGGCGGCTTGCGCAGCGTGGAGTCGAGCGCCTTCATGACGTGCCTCGGGTCCCTAAGATGGCGGCTGCCTAGGTGGTGTCCGCTCGGCGTCCGACGGGCGCGGGGTCCGGGCGCAAGAAGGGCACCTTGAGTCTCTGCCGAATCGGGCAGCCCCGCAAGTGAACACTTGTGGCATAGCGAAGAACCCGCGGAGCGCGGGAGGCCATCTGCCCGCGAACAGCACGCCCCGTGCTAGCGCCTGCGCTTCATGATCATGATCGTGCCGTAGGAGGCGAGCGTGAAGATCGCCAGCATCAGCAAGATCGTCGGCCAGGAGTCCATGGTCCTCCAACGCGCAATGGAGCGGTCTAACGCGAGCCTGCCCATCGACGAGCTGACCAAACCCTGACGCGAGGCTATGTGTGGCAACCGCAGCGCAACCAGTGAGGAGAGCACAGATCGAAGCGTGCACGACCAGCGGCACGTTCTGGTCCGGGGGCTCAGCTCAGGCGTGCTGGTCTGCGACCGGGTCTGGTTGAACAGACCAGTCGGCGGGTGCGTCGTCGGAGTCGGAGTCGGCGATCGCCTTGGTCTGCTGCACCTTGCCCGGCTTGTGGTGCTGCGGCGCGTAGACGGTGTAGACCTGCATCGGTTCGTCACCGATGTTGGTGATGTTGTGCCAGCTGCCGGCCGGAACGAGGACGCACCAGCCGTCGGCCACCTCTTGGTCGAAGGTCAGTTCGTCCTTGCCGGGTCCCATCTGGGCTCGACCGCGGCCGCTGTCGAGCCGAATGAACTGGTCGGTCTCACCGTGCTTCTCCAGTCCGATGTCGCCGTTGACCGGAATCGACATGAGAGTGACCTGCAGGTAGCTACCGCTCCAGGCCACGGTGCGGTAGTTCGGGTTCTCGAGCGTCTCGGTCTCCAAGTTGAACGCCTGGGGACGAGGGCCGATGTCTGCGATGCTCATGGTTTGACCCTAGCCTTACCCGGACCGGGTCGGAATGCTCCCCGATCAGGGCAGTCGCGACGCTCCGAAGAGCCGTGTCCGTGAAACGCCAGAAAGCCCTTCTCATGAGGTGGTTTTTCACCTTCTGGGACCGGATGCCGCCGCAGGCTCCGCGCGTATGCTCCGGGGATGCACGTCGCGGCGCCGTATCGCTCCAGCGGGGCTGACCTGCCCTTCGGCTCCCTCACCTCCGGTCACGGGGTTGCGATGGAGGGGTACTTCTGGCGTTTCACGGATACGGTCGCGCAGCGCGTCGTGACTGCACTGATCGGGGTGCAGCAATCCAGCCGCGGGCCGTGGGCTCTGGTCGGGTTGGGCGCTCATCCCGGACGGTTCTGGCGGCAGGGCGTTCTGATGGACGCGCAGGCCAGGCCGGACGGTCCTGGCGCCCGGGCGGGGTCGCTGTTCTTCGGAGATGATCGGCGCATCGTGGTCGGCTTGGCGCCAGACGCCCGGCTGGACGTCACTCTCTCCGACCTGAAGTGGTGGCCGCGGACGCGCCCTTTAGGCGGATCGAGTTGGTTCCAGCTGATCCCGGGACTGAACCAGTACTGGCACCCGTGGCTGTTGGGCGGACGGGCCGCCGGCACAGCCACGATCGGCCGTGAAACGTGGCGGCTCAGCGACGCCCAGGTGTATGCCGAGAAGAACTGGGGGTCCGACGGGTTCCCCACGATGTGGTGGTGGGGCCAGGCGCAAGGCTTCGAGGAGCAGGACGCTTGCGTTGCGTTCGCAGGCGGCGAGGTGTCGGCCGGCCCCTTCCGCGCCAAGGTCACAGCCCTGGTGGTCCGACTGCCCGATGGGACACTGCTGCGCCTCGGGAACCCGGGAACTTCCCCGGTGCGCGCGATGATCACCGACGACGGTTGGGTGCTCAGCGGCCGCACTCGCTTCTGGCAGGTGGAACTGGAGGGCCATGCGCAAATGGCCGACGCACTCGTCCTGCCGGTGCCCTTGGTGGAGGAACGCAGGGCCGCCCCGGGCGCGCTGGAACACCTGGGCGCCACGATGAGCGTCCGGGTTCGCAACCACGGACGACTGGTCTGGGAGGGGATTAGTCGCCTCGCCGGTCTCGAGCACGGGGGGCTGGAACGGGCTGCCGCCGAGGCGCGCCGGCGAGAGCCCTGAACCTTGCAGTCACGCCATTCTTCCGCGTCGACGTTTCCAATACCGGTGACGCAGAGTCAGATCCACGCTCAGAGTTGCCCGCCCGGTCTTACAGCCAGTCACGGCATGACGTGACGCGTTCCATGTAGCGCTACCGCTGCCAACTCGGCGAGAGAAACGTGCCCATGAGGGCCCCGTCAGGACTGCTACCGGACCGGGACCCCGGTGACGAACGCCGAGCTGCGCAGCGCCAAAGGCCGGTGGCCGACGTTCGCACCGCGGGCGGTCGCGGTCGGGTTCCGGTCGGTGCACGCCCTTCCGCTGAGGCTGCGCTGCAGGTCATCGGCACCCTGAACCTGTTCGGGACTGACCTTGGTCAGATGCAGGCCGCCGATGTGCATGTGGTGCAGGCTCTGGCGGAGGTGGCCACGATCGGTTTGCTCCAGGAGCGGGCGGTGCGGCTCGGCGAGGTCCTCGCCGAGCAGCTCCAAGGCGCGCTGAACAGCCGGGTCATCATCGAGCAGGCGAAAGGCGCGGTCGCCCAGATCCACGGCTGTACCGTCGATGAGGCTTTCGACATGCTGCGCGGCTACTGCCGCAGCCCGGTCTACGACTCGGGGCCGTGGCATACGCGGTCCTCACCGACCCTGCGAGCGTTCCCGATCTCACCGTCCGCTGAGCAGGGCGGCGAGCGCGTCGGGGTCCGCGACGGTGACCGTGAGGTTGGGATGCCGCAGCCAGCCGAAGGGGTCCATCCCGGTGATCGGCTCGACGAACTCCAAGCACACCCCGCGCCGCCCGTTGCTGGCGAACGTCAGCCCCCGATCACTCATCGACAGGCGAGCCGGGCCTGCGGTTCTCAGGAACCGATATGGACCGGTCAGCGACACCGAGGCGATGTTGCTCCGGAGGGTGCGTACCCGCCATGGGCCGAACCGGGCGGCGAACACGTCCGCAGTGACACTGGCTACTGCGGCCTTCTTGGTGATGCCGAAGACACGGCCGACCCGGGCGTAGGCCTTGTCGAAGGAGAAACCGAAACTCGCGGTGTCTGCATCAAGGGGATCCACCACCCGCTCCTCCTCACCCTCATCGATCATCGATCATCGACCTCCTCGGAACTCGACGCTGTCAAAGCCGGCCAAGTCAACGCCTTCGAACGATGAACAACACCAGGGCGATGATGGCAAGAACCAGCACGATCGTGATGAGCAGACCTTGAGACACTTGAGCACCTCCCTCGCACTCATGGCGCGGTCAACGGCGACTCCCCCGAGGTCACAGTGCTGAGCGCCCGTCCCCCCCGTCGGGCGGCGAGCCGTCCAAACTGGTCGGACCAACCCCGCGAGCCACGCGCCACGCGCAGCCCCCGTACCCGGGCCGCGGGGCTCGTGTCGCTACTTCCGGTGCACAGCGTCCTTGGTCTTGTCGACGATCTCTTCCACCTTGTCCTTGGTCGAGTCGATTGCCCCTTCGACCTTGTCCTTCGCGTGGTCGATCTTCTCCTCGGCCTCACCCGTGCGCCGATCCTTCTTGCCTTCGGATTCGAGATCCTTGTCACCGGTGAGGACTCCAGCGGCTTCCTTGACGTGGCCCTTGGCCTGATCAGACTTGGCACTCATCGCGCACCATCCTTCCTCGTTGTGCTCCCCCAACCATGGTCCGGATGCCACGGGACCCGCCAGAGGCCTTAGCCTCGATCTTTCACGCGGCCCGGGTTGAGGGCTCCGGAAGGAGTCCTGTGGGTGGGGGCCGGGTTCCCGGCAGGCGTGGGTATGGCTGTTGACCGGCTCTGCCGGTGTGGGTGGTGTCCGGGTCCTCGGGTCGCGGGG
>DATCDE010000214.1 GCA_036510875.1 Actinomycetes bacterium | reverse complement strand
GGCTCTCGACACCCCGCTCAGCCCGCCAGATCTCTCCAACGAACCGGGGTCTGCTACTGGGCGCTCCGGTACCTACCCAGGCGGGACTCACACCCGCAGGCCTGATCCAACTTTCAGGACGCACCACGAGCCCGACCCTAGCGACGGCGACCGGCCGGGCTCACAGGATGGGCAGGTACCGGTCCCGTTCGAAGGGAGTGACCTGTCCGCGGTACTCGTCCCACTCCGCGCGCTTGTTCCGCAGGAAGAAGTCGAAGACGTGCTCACCGAGGGTCTCGGCGACCAGCTCGCTGCGCTCCATAGCCAAGATCGCCTCGTGCAGGTTCTGCGGCAGCGGCTCGATCCCGAGGGCCCGCCGCTCGGACTCGGTCAGCGACCAGACGTCGTCCTCGGCGCCCGGCGGCAGCTCGTAACCCTCCTGCACGCCCTTGAGCCCGGCACCAAGCAGCACCGCGAACGCCAGGTAGGGGTTGGCCGCCGAGTCGAGGCTGCGCACCTCGATCCGGGTGGAGTTGCCCTTGCCCGGCTTGTACATCGGGATCCGGACCATGGCCGAGCGGTTGTTGTGGCCCCAGCAGATGTAGGCCGGGGCCTCGCCGCCGCCGTAGAGCCGCTTGTAGGAGTTCACCCACTGGTTGGTCACCGCGGTGATCTCCGGGGCGTGCCGCAGCAGCCCGGCGATGAACGACCGCCCGGTCTTGGACAGCTGGTACTCGGAACCCGCCTCGTAGAACGCGTTGCGGTCACCTTCGAACAGCGACAGGTGGGTGTGCATCCCGGAGCCGGGGTGCTCGGCGAACGGCTTGGGCATGAACGAGGCGTAGACGCCGAGCTCGAGGGCCACCTGTTTCATGACCAGCCGGAAGGACATGATGTTGTCCGCGGTCGTCAGCGCGTCGGCGTACCGCAGGTCGATCTCGTTCTGGCCGGGCGCTCCCTCGTGGTGGCTGAACTCCACCGAGATGCCCATCGCCTCGAGCATGGTGATCGCCTGCCGGCGGAAGTCCTGGCCCAGCGCGTGCGGCGTGTGGTCGAAGTAGCCGCTGTGGTCGATCGGCACCGGCTCCTCACCCGGGCCCGGCTTGCGCTCGAACAGGAAGAACTCGATCTCCGGGTGGGTGTAGAACGTCAGCCCGAGGTCCGCGGCCTTGCCGAGGGCGCGCTTGAGCACGAACCGGGGGTCGGCGTAGGACGGCGTCCCGTCGGTGCTCAGGATGTCGCAGAACATCCGGGCCACGCCCGGCGACTCCGAGCGCCACGGCAGCACCTGGAAGGTGGCCGGGTCGGGGCGGGCCAGCATGTCCGACTCGTAGACCCGGGCGAAGCCTTCGATCGCCGAGCCGTCGAACCCGATGCCCTCGGCGAAGGCCCCCTCCAGCTCGGCCGGCGCGACGGCCACCGACTTCAGGAACCCCAGGACGTCGGTGAACCACAGTCGGACGAACCGGATGTCACGTTCCTCGAGCGTGCGGAGCACGAACTCCTGCTGCTTGTCCACGCTCGTCATCCTGTCCGCGCCGTGTTACCGCCGTGTTACCAGAATGATCATCTCTCTGCTCCGCCGTTGGAGGATGCTCCGACGGCGCACAGGCCGAATTTGGGGGAATTCTGGGTCGATCCCCTTGCGCGGCGACGGCCAGTCTGCAATCGTTTGCGCCAGCGGTGCCCCGCTGCCTTCCCCCGGAGGTGGCGGGGCACCGCCCGTTTCGGGGGCGATCGACCCTGACGGTGCCGCACTCGGTGGCGGCACCGTGGTTGTATGCGCAGGCTCCGGGTGGTGCTGACCATCGTCCTCGTGGCCCTGCTGACAGCCTGCAGCCCCGGAGGGGGCAGCGGGTCGTCGTCCGCGAGCGGATCCGCCCCCTCGGCGAGCGGGTCGGCCTCGCCGTCCGCCTCGGGTACGCCGACGACCGTGCTCGTGTACCTGGTGCGCGGCGAGAAGCTCGCAGCCGGCGGGGTGACCGTCACGCCGATCGACGCCGCGGTCGCGCGGGCTTCGGTCGAGGCACTGCTCGCCGGCCCGGACGCCGCAGCGACCTCCGGTGGGCTGACCACCACCATCCCCCGTGGGACCCGGCTACTGGACCTCGCGGTGCGGGGCTCCGTCGCTACCGTCGACCTGGCCGGCACGTTCGCCACGGGGGGCGGGTCGCTGTCGATGCAGCTGCGGGTCGCCCAGGTGGTGAACACGCTGACCCAGTTCTCCGGCATCTCCACCGTGGCCTTCCGGATCGACGGCAGGCCGGTGGCCGCCATCGGGGGCGAGGGGATCGGCGTGGACCCGCCGGTCGGGCCCGCCGACTTCGAGGGGGTCACCCCGCAGGTGCTGGTCGAGTCGGTCTGGCCCGGGCTGA
The DNA here is from genome assembly GCA_036510875.1 of Actinomycetes bacterium. NCBI lineage: Bacteria > Bacillati > Actinomycetota > Actinomycetes > Actinomycetes bacterium. The sequence continues at coordinate 6,300 of DATCDE010000214.1, read as the reverse complement.
CCACCTCGAGCCCGGTGGCCTTCAAGGGGACGGCGAACACCTTCGAGGCCGTCGTCCAGTGGCGGCTGGAGCGGCCGGACGGGACGTTGGTCAAGCAAGGAGCGATCATGGCCACGTCGGGCACCGGGACGCGGGGCACCTTCGACGAGCACCTGGACCTGGGCAGCTTCACCGGGCCGGCGGTCCTGGTCACCGGGGGCGAGCGGGGCGACGTGGCCTCGATCCTGGTGGACGAGGTGCGCATTCCGTTCGTCGTCGGCTGAGCTCGTGCCGGCGTTACAGCGTGTCGGTGCCGTACGCCTGCCGTAGCTCGGCCAGGTCGCTTGGATCCGCGTGGCCCTCCCGCGCCAGCAGCGCGTCGACGTCGCGGAAGTACTCCTCGTAGCCGGCCGGCGTCAGCAGGAACACGATCAGCGCGTCCTCGTGACCCTCGTTGCGGAAGGCATGCGCGACGCCCTCCGGAACGGCCAGCACCGACCCGGGGCCAACCACCACCTCGTCGCCCGCCACCCGGAAGACAACCTCCCCGGACGCCACCATGAACTGCTCGGAGTGGTCGTTGTGGACGTGCTCCTCGGCACCCACCGAGTACGGCGGAAGCCGGTACTCGACCACCGCGAGCCGGCCGTCGGTGTCCGCGCCCGTGAGCCGCACGGTGTACTCCCCCGCGGCGGCCCGCAGGGTCTCGCCGTCCCCGTCGAGCAGCACCACCGGACCGGTCATCCCCCCAGTCTGCCCCCTGCGGGCTGCCCGGCCCGACCACGGCGGCCTCCCCTAGGCTCGGCGCATGCCGCAGCTGCGCCTGGCCATGGTCCAGGGCAACCCGACCGTGGGCGACCTCGAGGGCAACGCCGACCTCGTCGTGCGAGGGGTCGCCACCGCCGCCGAGCGGGGGGCCCAGCTGGTGGCGTTCCCCGAGATGTTCCTGACCGGCTACCCGGTCGAGGACCTCGCCCTGCGGCCGTCCTTCGTCGCGGCCAGCCGCTCGGCGCTGGACCGGCTCGCGCTCCGGCTGGCCGCGCAGGGGCACGGCGCGCTGCCGGTCGTCGTGGGCTTCCTGGACCGGCTGGACGCGCCGGAGCGGCTCGGCCTGCCCCGCAACCTCCCGCAGAACGCCGCGGCAGTTCTGCACGGGGGTCGCGTGGTGGCGCGCTACGCCAAGCACCACCTGCCGAACTACGGCGTGTTCGACGAGTACCGCTACTTCGTGCCGGGGACGCAGCCGTGCGTGGTGCGGGTCGGCGGGGTCGACGTCGCGCTGGCGATCTGCGAGGACCTGTGGCAGGAGGGTGGCCCGGTCGCCGAGACCAGGGCGTCCGGGGCCGGGCTGCTGCTGGTCATCAACGGCTCGCCGTACGAGCGGAACAAGGACGACGTGCGCCGGGAGCTGTGCCAGCGGCGGGCCGCCGACTCCGGCTGCACCCTTGCCTACGTCAACATGGTCGGCGGGCAGGACGAGCTGGTCTTCGACGGGGACTCCCTCGTCGTGGCCGCGGACGGCACGCTGCTGGCCAGGGCCGGGCAGTTCACCGACGAGCTGCTCGTCGTCGACCTGGACCTGCCGGCCGCCTCGAGCGACCGCGCCCCCCAGGCGCAGGTCGAGGCGCCCACCGTGGCCCTTCCCGCCATGGCGGCCGCAGCCGTGCCCGAGCGATTGTCCGACGAGGCCGAGGTCTACGCCGCCGTCACCCTGGGGCTACGCGACTACGTCCGCAAGAACGGCTTCGGCTCCGTGCTCATCGCGCTGTCCGGGGGCATCGACTCCGCGCTCGTGGCGGCCATCGCCTGCGACGCGGTCGGAGCCGAGCACGTCTACGGCGTGAGCCTGCCCAGCGCGTACTCCTCGCAGCACTCCCGGGACGACGCCGCCGACCTGGCGGCGCGGACCGGGCTGCATCTGCGGACGGTGCCGATCGCGCCGGTGTTCGACGCGTACCAGGGGCAGCTGCACCTGACCGGGCTGGCCGAGGAGAACCTGCAGGCGCGCATCCGCGGCACGACCCTGATGGGGCTGTCCAACCAGGAGGGCCACCTGGTGCTGGCCACCGGGAACAAGAGCGAGCTGGCGGTGGGCTACTCGACGATCTACGGCGACGCCGTGGGCGGGTTCGCGCCGATCAAGGACGTCGCCAAGTCGATGGTGTGGCGGCTGTCCCGCTGGCGCAACACGGTGGCGCAGGAGCCGGGCGAGACGCCGCCGATCCCGCCGTCCAGCATCGACAAGCCGCCGTCCGCCGAGCTGCGTCCCGGCCAGCTGGACTCCGACTCGCTGCCCGACTACGCGCTGCTGGACGACGTCCTCGACGACTACGTCGAGCAGGACCGCGGCGCCGCGGCGCTGGTCGAGGACGGTTTCGACCCGGATCTCGTCGAGCGGGTGCTGCGGATGACCGACACGGCGGAGTACAAGCGGCGGCAGTACCCGCCGGGGCCGAAGATCTCGTTCAAGGCCTTCGGCCGGGACCGCCGCCTGCCCATCACCAACCGCTGGCGCGAGTCCACCCACTTGCCAGGGTGAGGACGACGCATAGGTCGTCCGCACCCTGACAGGTCAGCGGGGGCGCAGGCCCTGGAGCACGCTGTCGACCAGGGACTCAGAGGTCCTGGGCTCGGGCGCCCCGGCCGCTGACTGCATCATGTTGAGGTAGAGCATCGGCGCGGCCAGCAGCGTCACCGCCAGGTCGACGTCGGTGTCCGGCGGCAGCTCGCCACTGGCGATGGCGTCCGTCAGCACGGCCTGGAACCGGGCCCGCCGAGGGGTGATGACCTGTCGGTAGAACATCTCGAACAGCTCGGGGTGGCTGGCCCCGTAGGCGAGCATCCGCGGCAGGATCCGGCCCCCGTGCGTCTCCCCACTCTTGCAGCGGATCTCGTCCACGAGCACGACCAGCCGGTCCCGCAGCGGGCCCTCGACCGGGGCCGGTGACAGGCTGTCGTTCATCCGGCCGAGCGCCGCCTCGACCAGGGCCTCCTTGCACGGCCACCGCCGGTAGATGGTGGCCTTGCCCACGCCCGCCCGGACCGCGACGGCCTCGACCGACAGCGCGTTGATGCCCTCCTCCGCGATCAGGTCGAGGGTGGCGTCCACGATGGCCTGGTCGGCCTCGGCGCTGCGCGGGCGACCACCGCGGTGCGGCGCGTCCGTGCCGTGCAGCCGACGCAGCTGGGGGTGCCGTGCCGTGACCATCAGGCCTCCACGGCGATCGCGGGCTCGGGTACCTCGTCGGCTCCGTGGTGAGCCCGCTGCGGCGGCGCGATCTTGGGCAGCATGAACCCCACGACGATCGCGGCCAGCAGCACGATGGTCGCGGACAGGGCCGTCGTCATGTGCGACGCGCTGAGGAACGCGTCGAACGAGGCGTTGCGCATGGCCGCGGCCTGCGGGGCGGGCAGGCCGGCGTGCACGGCCAGCCCGAGCACGTCCTGGGTCGCCACGACCGACTGCTTGGCCGCGTCCTGGGCCGCTGGGGGCAGGGGCGCCAGCGTGTTGCCAAGGTTGGCGGCGTACTTGGTCGCCAGCAGGGTGCCGACGATGGCGACGCCGAACGCGCCGAACACCTGCCGAACCGTGTTCTGGACGGCGGAGCCGGCCCCCACCCGAGCCAGCGGCAAGACGTTCTGCATCACGGTGGACGCCGGCGCGATCACACTGCCCATGCCCAGCCCGAAGAAGAAGAACAGCACCAGCAGCTGCCACTCCGGGGTGTCCAGCGACAGCCGCACCAGGAACGCCTGCGCCATGGCGACCACCAGCAGCCCCGTCGTCATGACCGGCCGGTAACCGAACCGGGCGACGAGCGCGGCGCTGCGAGGCGCCGAGGTCAGCTGGCCGACGGCGAACGGAAGGAAGAACAGGCCGGCCTGCAACGTGTCGTAGCCGCGCAGCACCTGCAGGTAGAAGGGCAACGAGAACGTGATGCCGCTCATCGCGAAGAACGCCAGGCTGACCGCGGTGAGGCTGACCGCATACCCGCGGTTGCGGAACAGCGAGACGTCGAACGACCGGTGATCGCTGCGGGCCTCCATGAAGAGGAACACTCCGAGGATCAACACGCCCGCAGCGATGGGGATCAGCACCGATGGCGAGGTCCAGGACAGCACCTCCGACGCCCGGATGATCCCGTAGACCAGCGACACCAGGCCGACGAACGAGATCAGCAACCCGGGCACGTCCAGCGCCTGCGGGTGCGGGTTGCGGGTCTCGGGGACCAGCCGGGCGACGCCAACCAGGCCCAGCAGCACGATCGGCACGTTGATCAGGAAGACCGAGCCCCAGTCGTTACCGGTCAGCCACGAGGACCACGCCGGGTGCTGCAGCAGCAGACCACCGATCACCGGGCCGAGGGCCACGGCACCGCCGACCGCGCCGGCCCACAGGCCGATGGCCCGGCCGCGCTCGTGCCGCGGGAAGACCACGGTGATGATCGCCAGGCTGACCGCCATGATCGCCGCGCCGCCCACGCCCATGACGGCCCGGAACGCGATGAGCATCCCGATGTTCACGCTGAACGCGCAGATCGCGGACCCGGCACCGAACACGACCAGCCCGATCAGCAGCACCCGGCGCCGGCCGTACATGTCGCCGAGCACGCCCCAGCTGAACAACAGCGCGGCGAAGACCAGGATGTAGGAGTCGACCGCCCAGACCAGGCCGCCCTGGGAGGCGTTGAGGTCCTTCTGGATGGTGGGCAGCGCGATGTTCAGGACCGTGTTGTCCAGCACGACGACGAGCAGGCTGACCAGCAGCACGCCGAGGATGGCCCAGCGCCTGGGGTGCCCCTCCTCAGTCGGGATCCAGTCCTTGCGGTGCGACCGGCTCGCGGCCGGGGCAGAGGCAGTGGGGTCGACGTGCACAGTTGCTCCTCAGATTCGAAACCGTTCCGTATCGTATCCTCGATAGGATAAGCCCACCCTTTCCGATACACAACCGTTCCGTTTCGGTGCGGGCATCCGCTGGGGGTAGCGACCGGACCGACTGCCCGCGGGCCACCGGCTGTGCCACCATGGATGCGTCCGTCCGTACGGGGACCTCACCCGAGGCCTCGAGATGGGAGACCACGATGTCCGTGCCTGCCCCCGGCTCAGGCGAGCTGCCGAGCCTCTACGGCGGCGCCGGTGAGCGTCGTCTCACGATCCGCGACCTGGCCACCGCGAAGCAACGCGGCGAGCGCTGGCCGATGATCACCGCCTATGACACCTTCGCCGCCGCGATCTTCGACCGGGCCGGCATCCCCGTCCTGCTCGTCGGGGACTCCGCGGCCAACGTGGTGCTGGGTCACGACACTACCGTGCCGATCACCGTCGACGAGCTGCTGCCCATGGTGCGCGCCGTTGTGCGCAGCACCCGCCGCGCGCTCGTGGTGGCCGACCTGCCGTTCGGCAGCTACGAGGCCTCGGCCGAGCAGGCACTGCAGACCGCCGTCCGGTTCCTCAAGGAGGGCGGCGCGCAGGCGGTCAAGCTCGAGGGCGGCCAGCGGGTGCTCCCCCAGGTGGAGGCGATGGTCAACGCGGGTATCCCGGTCATGGCGCACCTCGGGCTGACTCCCCAGTCGGTCAACGCGTTCGGCGGCTACCGGGTGCAGGGCCGCGGCGAGGCCGGCGAGCGGCTGCTGCGCGACGCCAAGGCGCTCGAGCACGCCGGCGCCTTCGCCGTCGTCCTCGAGGTCGTCCCGGCCGAGCTGGCCGAACGAGTCACCGCCACCGTGTCGATCCCGACCATCGGCATCGGGGCCGGCGCGGCCACGGACGCGCAGGTGCTGGTCTGGCAGGACCTTATGGGCCTCAACGAGCACCCACCGAAGTTCGTGCGGCCCTACGCCGACCTGCGCACGATGATGACCGACGCGGTGCAGGCCTGGGCCGGCGACGTCGTGTCCGGGGCGTTCCCGGACGCCGACCACTCCTACCAGTGACCCGGTAGCGACCGGAGGTCGCCCGGCCCTGACTACCGGGCGCCGACGAGCACATGGGCGTCCATGAGCTGCTGCTCCAGGACGCTGCGAGCACTGACGAGCGACGGCCCGTACCAGGTGAGGTGCCGCCCGGACAGCAGCGCGACCGGGATGTCGGCCAGCTCGTCCGGCCGGTCGTCGAGAGTGAACCGGAACGGCTCGTCGGGCAGCACCAGCAGCCCCGGATGGCGCTCCCGCATCAGCGCGGGAGACACCTTGGGGTAGCGCTCGGCCTCCCGGCCGAACACGTTGCCGACCCCCAGGTGCGCGAGCATGTCGCCGGCGAACGTGTCGCTGCCCAGCACCTGCCAGGGACGACGCCACACGGGCACCACGGCGGTCACCCACG
>DATCDE010000213.1 GCA_036510875.1 Actinomycetes bacterium | reverse complement strand
GGAGAGCCGGGTGCGGTGAAAGCCGCACGCCCGGTTCGGGAAGAGGTCGCACGGAAACGGACCCCCACCCAGGGGGTACCGCGCCGTGCGGCCTACTTCACGCCGACACTGATCCGGATGACCCCCTACTACCACCGTCCCGAAGCCGCAGAACTGGCCGGCGACCAGCGGGAATGGGAATCCATCATCGCCGCGCAAGCCCTGGCCCGCGCCGAGGCGGCATTCGGCAGCACCGAGTGACCCACCCCGACAACGACTCGCAGGACGTCAACGCCCGGTGGCTGTGGGCATGGTGGCGACCGCAATGGAATCTGCGCCACGGTCAGCCGCCGGCTTGCCTGGTGTGCGCGGCAACCGGCCCGCTCGCGCTACTCGACCGTCAGCAGGACCCGCAGCGCACCACCGTGTTCCGCGACATGGTCGCAGTGTGCACGCCCTGCGCCGCCCGCGCTGAACAGCTCGTCGCCGCACGAACCGCCAGCTCGCGGCGCTGGCACGGCATGCCCCGCGCCATCGCCGTCGACGCAGTCCTGCGCGAACTCGCTACCGGATCCACATCCGTCGACTCAGATGGCGGCGGGTGGTAGCGGCTGGGCAACCCGAGACGCGGCTCCCTGTTGAGCCAGGCCCGGCAACAGCGCCGCATTCGTATTTCCTGGAATACACCCAAGTCGGACACCAGCACCAGGACGATCCGGCGCGGCAACGCCACACATGCCACCAACTCGTCCACGACGGCTATGACGCATCTTGGCACTGGCGACGCCTGGATCGGGCGACGCTTCCCGTGCATCACCACGGCCCTCCGCACTGGCCGACGAATCCACGGATCTCGGGAAGTCGTCCAAGCCAATGCGGCTGACGCGGGTCAACAGAAGTGGCAGTTGGGTGTCCGGCAGGAAGCGTTTCGTAAGGCGATCCCTCAACGACGCCACCCCGGCGTCTCGCAGGCAGGCCAGCACATCATCAAGGGTCGACTGGCCGATAGGGGTGAGCAACTCGGTGGAGACAATCCCTCGACCAAATTCCCAAGGTTCCTCGCGACGGAAATTCGGGTGCCTCGTACGCAATGGGTCCGCGGCGACTGTCAGTCGCAGGGCTGCCTCGTTCGTCCTTCAGTTCGTCGAAGGAGATCGCTCGCCAGCGAGTTGTTGTCACTGCGCGGGGCTTCGCGGCCAGGTCCAGGCGACTCTTGCGATGGCGAGCAGGAGCATCACCTCGACGACACTCCCGAGGATGTAGTAGATCCAGGTCTCGCCGACCACTGATACGACTACGGATGCTGCATAGATCAGACTGACAACGATGTTGGTTGTTCTGTTCATCCTCGCTGGCGCGACGAGCGAGACGATGACCATGAGGATCGGGATCAGAATGTAGATCGTGGTCAAGACAAGAAACGGTTGGTTGATCTCGAAGCCTGGGCCGGAGACTGTGCCGACGAGCGCCCCGTTGATCACATCAGCCCGCCAGAATCCGAAAATGTCGACGTATGCGAACACGAAGAGCATGGAGATCCACAGTCCGCCGAGCAGGACCTTCACATCTACTTTCGTGTCGTGAAGGTTCGCTGTCCGAATCTTGTTCATTGTCTTCATCGTCGGGTCTCCTCCCTACGGCGACACCAACCCAGTACAGTCCATGCCCGTTCTATCGCGAACCCGTAGATACCGTGCCGCCCAATCTCACCGAAGGCTTCGGCCTCCCTGTTCCCTACCCGGGGGTCAGCTTCTGCTGCGCAGTATGATCGTTCGCCGCGCGAAGGGGCAGGGTAGATGGGCCCAAGAGGCCGGGTCTTTGAGCCCTACCGCCCTTTCCGTTTCGTCGGTGGCGGACTGCATTTGGCCGGCCCGGGTCGCGCTCACCGACAGGACCCGTGAGGTCGTCGCCCACGCCGCGACCGGACCGGAGCGGGCCCATCTGTGGGAACGGTCGCGGTCACTGGACGCCAATCGCTGCGGCTACGCCCGTCGCCGATCATCATAGGGACCCGTGGTGGTCCACGAACGCGGAACCGAGTCCGTCTGAGACCACCCGTCGGCAGTGGAACCCGTTGCAGCCGAACATGACTGGCCCAGACGGCACCGTCACCCTGCGCACCACAGGGCGGCATCCCAGATCACCAGCGCCATGTCACAGACGGCGAGGATGCGATGCGTGGCCGGGCGGGGACTTTCGGCTCTATTGCGTTCGGGGGTGGCGTGCACGTTCAAAGTGTCGAGAGGAGAGCGCGATGAGTACCGAGGTGATGCGAGAGCACAAGGCGGCGGCCACGACAGCTGGGATCCTGTACATCAGCGGGACGGTGGCCGGTGTCCTCAGCATGGTCCTGAGCGCTCCGGTGCGTGACGCGGGCGACCCGTCCGCGGCCGCCGCGGAGCACTCAGGTGTGGTCGTGACGGGCGCGCTGCTGGTGCTCGTCATGGGGCTGTCGCTCGCGTTCGTCCCCGTGGTGCTCTTCCCGGTGCTGCGCCGGGTGGACGAGGTGCTGGCGACCGGCTACCTGATCATGCGAGGAGCGGTCGAGACTGCCTGCTACGTCCTCCTCGCGGCCGGTTGGCTGCTGCTCGTGCCGCTGGGCGAGGCCATCTCGGCGGGACCTGGCACGGCGTCCCCCGCCGGCGTGCGTCTGGGCAGCCTGGTCGTCGACGCTGACGCCGTGAACGCCGTGCTGACGCTCGTGTTCTGCCTCGGCGCCACCATGTTCTACGTCCTGCTCCATCGGTCGCGCATCGTCCCCCGCTGGATCACGGTATGGGGCCTCGTGGCGATCCCGCTCTACGTGGTCGCCGACCTCCTCGCGATGTACGCAGTCATCGGCGCCAACTCGTCCCAGCAAGTCCTGATGTTCATGCCCCTGGCCGTGCAGGAGATGGTGCTGGCGGTGTGGATGATCGCCCGCGGCTTCCGTCCGCCGGCTGTACCGACTACCTCGGAGGTGAGGGACGGCACCCTCGTCGGCGGGTAGGCC
>DATCDE010000212.1 GCA_036510875.1 Actinomycetes bacterium | reverse complement strand
CGTCGCGATCGTCAACACCGGGGATGTTGTGCAGAGCCAAGCTGGAGACGACCAGGTCGAAGCTGGCGTCTTCGAAGGGCAGGGCACGCATGTCGCCGGTGACCAGGTCAACCCGGTCGGCCAGGTCTTCGACCTCCGCGTTGTGCTGCGCAGCGGCCTCGGTGTTCCCTGACTGGTCCTTGGCTCGCCACGCGTCGAGCCCGATCACCTTGCCGGTGGTCAGTCGGCGGGCGACCGTCAGCAGCACGGCACCCCGTCCGCAGCCCAGGTCGAGCACCTGCTCGGTGCCGGTCAGGTCGAGTGCGTCAACCTCGCGCGCCCAGACCACGAACTTGCCGCGCGTCGTGGCGTACAGGTACGTTCCGGCGCGGAATCCTTCGATCACGGCGCCCATGAGCAGCAGTCGTCCGACCCGACGCCTGGCGGCCAGAGCCCTGACGCTGCCAACGACCAGACCCGCCGTCGCTAGCGCGAGGACGGCCAGTGGAGCCGGTCCGTCGACACCATAACGAGCCCGGCGTCGGCTCATTCGGCTGCCCGTCATCTCTGCCTCCCTGGTCAGATGAGGTTCCGCCCGGAAAAGTGCCGTTCGGCAGAAGTGGACTTTCGCACTCTTCGATTCGGCTATGCGGCGTAGGCGAGCGTGTCGAGTAGGGCCTCAGTGATTTTGGTGTCGTCGGGTTCGGAGCGGGACATTGCTGTAATTCGTTGGGACCACAGCACGCGGCGGAGCGCGGCGAGGGCGTCGAGGAAGCTGGGCGTGGCTTTTGACGGGTACCAGGGCCGCGGGATCCAGGTGTGGCCGCGGGGGTGGGTTTGGAGGTAGAAGCACCAGATCATTGCGTGCAGCCACAACGAAAGCGCGGCGGCGCGTTCGGGACCTCGGCGTTTCCACGATTGGGGGTTCTGGGCGCCGAGGTCTTGTTTGACGTCGCGGAAGCAGACCTCGATGGCCCACCGGGCGGCGTAGCGAGAGATGACGTCGGTGGCGGTGGCGGTCAGGTCGGTGGTGAAGAAGTAGTCGTCGGGCTCGATGCCGTCGGGGTCACGCATGATGACCATGGCGACCAGGTCGGTCTTGTTCACCCGGTACCAGAGCACGTCACGGGTGTGGACCAGCCTGGCCCGGGTGGTGCCGCGGACGTCGACCTCAACTGGTGTCCAGGCCCGCTTGGGCAAGGTCGCGGACAGTGCCGCGGGGGTGGGGAGCCGGTCGCCCTTGGTGCGCGGCCGTCCGCGCCGTCCGGTGTGTGCTGGTGCGGGCTCGTAGAGGGCGGCGTCGCGGCGCATCCGCGAAGTGAGGTGGGTCCGGGGCAGGTCGGCTCCGGCGAGGGTGGCGTACGCGCCGTCGGCGCACAGGTGGATGGACCGGTCGGGGAACCAGCCGGTGATCTCGCGGATCATCGTCGCGGCGTGGACGATGGTGGTGGTGGCGTCGTGCTTGCGGTGGACTCGGACGTTGACCGGGACCGCGATCGGGCACCCGCCCCACGGCGGCCGGACCTGCAGGGTGATCACGACCAGGTTCAGCCCGCGGGCGTACACGACCTTGCGCAGGGTGGAGCGGACCGCGTCGCGGAAGGTCCCGGCCCCTTCGACCTTGCGTCCTTCGTGGTGGAACAACGTGTCATCGCAAGCCAACTCGACCACACCTGTGGGGCAGCAGTGGGCGAGCAGGTGGCCGGCGAGGGCCTGCCAGAGCCGGTTCATCGACCAGGCCCCGTCGCGGACGAACCGGTGGTAGGCGTCGTGGGCACGCCGCCCGGCCGGGTCGGCCACGGCGATCATCGCGGTGATGGTGCGCCGTCCCGGAGCGCAGACCCAGCCAGTCATGAGGTCGGTGAAAATCGCGAGGCTCGGCGCGGTGAACACCGCGGTGACCATCCCCAGAAGATGCTGCCAGCCGGCTACCGGGGTCTGTGGCGAGTCCGCAACGCCTGCACCCCCTGGTTGGCCTGCGCCTCGAGCTCCTCGCGTGCGCCTTGGTAGCGGGCCAGTGCCGCTTGCACCGCGGGAACCTCGCCCGGGCGCAGGCTGATCGTCACCGACCTGCCCGACAGGCTCACCGAGAGTGCCGGACTCTCGTGCGGTTGCCCGGTCGCGCACCGACACGTCGGTTTCCCGCACCGGCGGCGGATCGTGATCAGCGTTCCGCGCACCACCCTCGGGATCGCTTCGTGTTGGTCTGCATTGCTCACCATGTGATGCTCTCACAATCACTCCCATCTGTCACTTCTATAAGTGACAGATGGGACGACCGAAGTCACGTCGCCACGCGGGTCAGAGTCAGATCAGGTGCTCACCGAAGTGATCGAGAAGGCCGGCAGAGGCACACCCAAAAATGCGAAAGTCCACTGACGGCGAACGCAGCCCTATTCATGCACAAGGTCAATAAGCTGCTCGGCTCACCGGTTGTGAACGGCGAGGAGTTCGCCCTATTTAAGGCCGATACGATCGCCTATCTCAACGACTTCCTCGCCGATCTCGATACGCTGTCGCTGGACATTCGTGGCTGCCTGGACGTGCTGAACGGGTATGGCGCAGACGCGTTACAACGGGCGTTGCTCGCTGGTGAGCGTTCATCTGGGGAGTTCGCCCCGCTGTCCAACGAAACCAACCCCACCTGGGCGCTCGTGACGCGCACACATCTTGCTGGCACTGAATCTTGGTTTCGTGCCGGTGCCGATGCGGGCGCA
>DATCDE010000211.1 GCA_036510875.1 Actinomycetes bacterium | reverse complement strand
TTCAAACGAGTCGATGGGCTGCTAAAGGGGTTGTCCGCCTCTACCTGAAGTCGTTCGATCAGACCTCATGTTCCGGGAGGAATGGCTGTGCGGGGTTTCCAGGTCGGTCAGGGGTATGCCGTCCGGCGCCGTTCGCGCCGTCCATCGCACGCGCCTTGCTCGGATAGGTGGTGCCGTTACGCCGTTCGCCCGCTCGCAGCGGTCCAGCGAGCGCGGCGTCCTTCACCTTGTCCTGCTTGAGGTAGCCGTAGCCATACCCGTAGCCGTAGGCGCTGTCCTCCGGCTCGGTGGCGGCGTTGGCCACGATGCCAAGCAGCGTGCCCCGCACCCGCTCGATCGCGGCGACCGCCTTGCGCAGGCCCGCCTGGGTGGTCTCGCCCATCCGGGTCACCACCACGATGCCACCGACGTTGACCCCGACCAGCAGCGCGTCGGTGACCATCAGCGCGGGCGGGGTGTCGATGATGACCAGGTCGAAGCGATGCTCCAGCTCCTCGATCAGCTCGACCATCGCGGCCGAGCCGACCAGCTCGCTGGGAATGTCAGGCACCGGCCCACTGGCAAGCACACTGACCCGCTCGCCGGGGAGCGGGTGCAGGGCCTCGTCGAGGGTTTTGCGCCCGGTGAGCACGTCGGTCAGGCCGCCTGAAGGGGAGACGTTGAGGTATGAGGCGACCATGGGCTTGCGCAGGTCGGCGTCCACCACGACCACGCTGCGACCCGCGTGGCCCGCGATGATCGCCAGGTTGGTGGCCAGGCTGGTCTTGCCCTCGGACTGCCCGGCGCTGGTCACCACGATCGAGGGGTGCAGCCCGTCCGGCCCGGCGAACTCCAGGTTGGTGCGCACCTGCCGGTAGGACTCGGTGCGCCGCGAGTGCGGCCGCGACAGCGCCGGCAGCTTCTCCTTGGAGAACTCCTGCGGCACCACCCCGAGCAGGGTCACCCCGGTCACCTTCTCGATGTCCCCACTTTCGCGGACACGCACGTCCAAGGACTCGCGGATGAACACTGCCGCGATGCCCAGCAGCAGGCCGAGGACGCCGCCGACGAGCAGGTTGCGCTTGGGGTTGGGGGAGAACGGCGCGGTCGGCAGCGGCGCCGGCTCGAGCACGCTGAGGGTGGGCTTGACCGCCGAGGGCACCTGGTCGAGCGCGGTGACCGTGTTCGGCAGCGTCTTGACGTAGGCGTTCGCCACTGCCTGGGCGACCTGCGGGCTAGTGGAGGTCACCGTGATGATGATGAACGGGTCGTTGCCGGTGGCCTCCGCGGTGACCTGCGGGTTGCCGCCCGACACACCCGCGGCATCGACGGCGGCCTGCACCGCGGGCCCGGTGGTGGCGATCTGCGCGTAGGCGACCGCGCGCTGGTTGGCCAGCTGGCGGCGGGAGATCTCGTCGATCGCGCTCACGCTGGAGGAGCCGGAAACCAGCAACCGGGTCGTGGCCCGGTACTGCGCGGTCTGCAAGAGCGTCGCGGCGGCGGCCCCGGCGATGCTCACCAGCACCGCGACCGCGACGATCCACCAGCCCCGCCTGAGCAGGCGCAGGTAATCGGCAAGCTCCACGCGTTCTCCCCCGAATCGACGACAGACCGGGTGGGTCGTGCCTCTTGGCGGCCAGCGGGTTCACGGTACAGTGCCGCATCGTACCCGCGGGCCAGAAGGCCGGGGCTCCTTTGGACGCCCCTGGACGCTAGCCCAGCACCCGCCCGAGCCATCCGTCAGGCTGCGTGGGCAGTCTGGCCGGCTCGAGCACGGTCACGCTGAGACTGACCGCCGAGGGCGCCTGCTCGAGCGCGGTGAGCGCGGTGTTCAACGTCCCCGCGTACGCGTTGGCCACCGCCTGGGCGGCCTCGGGGCTGGTCGAGGTGACCGAGAGGACGACGAAAGGGTCGTTGCCGGGGGCCGTCGCGGTGACCTGCGGGTTGCCGCCCGACACCCCGGCGGCGTCCACGGCCGCCTGCACCGCGGGGCCGGTGGTGGCGATCTGCGCGCAGGCCTCCGCGCGCTGGTGGTCCAGCTGCCGGCGGGAGACCTCGTGGATCGTGCTGACGCTCCAGGGACTCGAGATGAGCAGCCGGGTCGTGGCCCGGTAGTGCCGGGTCGGCAGCAGCGCCGCGGCTGCGACCCCGGCAACGACCACCAGGACGGCGAGCGCGACGATCCACCAGCGCGAAGGGAGACCGTGCGGGTGGTCGGCCATCGCCAAGCGGTCCCCCTGAAATCCGACGGCAGACCGGGCGGCTCGTGACGTTTGGCGGCCAGCGGCTTCGCGGTACAGTGCGGCATCGTACCCGCGGCCCTCATCCAGCGGGTACGCCGGTGATCCGCGACACCCAAGGCAGGGGCGTGTCGACTGTGGCTTTGCGAGTAGCGATCGTCCACGACTACCTCACCCAGCGCGGCGGCGCCGAGCGCGTGGTTCTGTCCATGCTGCGCGAGTTCCCCGACGCGCGCCTGGTGACCAGCGTCTACGAGCCCGAGAGCACCTACCGGGAGTTCCGCAAGTACCCCGTCGAGACGCTGTGGGTGGACCGGCTGTCCCCGCTGCGCAAGGACCCCCGACGGGCGCTGCCGCTGCTCGCCAAGGCCTTCTCGTCGCTACGGATCAGCGACGTCGACGTGGTCATCAGCAGCAGCAGCGGCTGGGCCCACGGGGTCAGCACCGACGCCCCCAAGATCGTGTACTGCCACAACCCGGCGCGCTGGCTGCACCAGAGCGAGGACTACGTGGCCGAGCACCGGCTCCCGGTGCGGGTGGCCCTGGAGGCGCTGCGCGGCCCGCTCACCCGCTGGGACCACCGGGCCGCCTCGTCCGCCACCAAGTACCTGGCGAACTCCACCGCCGTCCGCGACCGGGTACGGCGCACCTACGGCATCGACGCCGAGGTGCTGCACCCCTCCGTCGGCATCGACCCGGGCGGCCCCCAGGAGCCCGTGGTCGGCGTCCAGCCCGGCTTCCTGCTCAGCGTGTCCCGCCAGCGTGCCTACAAGAACGCCGAGCTGGTCGCGCGCGCCGTCGAGCAGCTGCCCGGCGAGCGCCTCGTGCTCGTCGGCGGCCTCCCGGAGCCCTCCGACGGCCACGCGTGGTCCGAGCGCATCATCGGCCTCAGCGGCGTCAGCGACGCGCAGCTGCGCTGGCTCTACGCGCACTGCGCCGGCCTCGTCGCCGTCGGCCACGAGGACTTCGGGCTCACCCCGCTCGAGGCGAACGTCTTCGGCAAGCCGGTCGTCTGCCTGCGGGCCGGCGGCTACCTCGACACCGTCGTCGACGGGCAGACCGGGGTGCTCGTCGACCGGCTCGCCCCCGACGACATCGCCGACGGGATCCGGCGGCTGCGCGCCACCCGCTGGGACGTGCCCGCGCTGCAGGACCACGCCGAGGCGTTCAGCACCGCCTCCTTCGGCGGGCGACTGCGCGAGATCGCCGAGCGGGTCCTCGGCCGGGCGCCGCGCACCCCGGTCATCGCGCTGCCGACCGTCACCGAGGACTTCCCGCTGGAGTCATCGGCTCGTGCTGCCCGCTGACCACTCCGACCGTCCCCCGGGGCCGGAACAGCCCGAGCTGACCCCCGCACCGACCGCTGAGCCGACCCCCGCGCCACCCCGGAACGCCGCCGCCGCGTACGGCGGGCCGGCCGTGCTGGCCCGGCTCGCGGCGG
>DATCDE010000210.1 GCA_036510875.1 Actinomycetes bacterium | reverse complement strand
CCGGCATCCCGGTCAAGCTGGTCGACGACAGCACCGGCCCGCTGTTGACCAAGGTGGCCGCCGAGAAGGACAACCCCCAGTGGAGGCTGCTGTGGGTCGACGGTGACACCGCCTTCGCGGCCTTGGACGCCCCAGGGCTAGCTGCTGCCCTACACGCCGACGGCGACGCTGAACGCGGTGGGCCAGGCATCGACGCCGGCGGACCACTCCTACGTGCCGGTCAGCGCCACGGTGATGGCGGCGCTGATCTACAACGCGGCGAAGGCCCCGGCGGTACCCGCCTCCTACCAGGACCTGCCTAGCGCCGCCGCGGCTACGACCAC
Organism: Actinomycetes bacterium; assembly: GCA_036510875.1. Classification (NCBI taxonomy): domain Bacteria; kingdom Bacillati; phylum Actinomycetota; class Actinomycetes; species Actinomycetes bacterium. Next base: position 12,801 of record DATCDE010000210.1, on the reverse strand, counting down.
GTCGTCGCCTGCGAGCCGGGAACCCTCAGCGCCGTCCGCTCCAGCTACCCCCACCCGCGCGGAACGCAGGTCCCGATCGCGCTCGACACCGAGGGCTGCCTCGCCTTCGCCCACGGTGAAGTCGTGACACGGACGGCCTAACGGCTGTTACACTCCCGAAGTCCGATTCGTTACTGGAGCCGGCCGGTGCCGGCGCGATGAGGAGGAAAGCGTGAGCGGCTCGGCACTGTTCATCGCCGTGTTTCTGGCCTGCACGGTGGAGGCCGTCGAGGCGCTGACCATCGTCCTGGCGGCCGGCACGGCGCGGGAGTGGCGCTCCGCGCTGACCGGGCTCGCCGCCGGCCTGGCCGTCCTCGCCGCGATCGTCGCCGTCCTCGGACCCGCCGTCGCTGCGCTGCCGTTGGGCGCCTTGCGCCTGTTCGTCGGCGCGCTGCTGCTGGTCTTCGGCCTGCAGTGGCTGCGCAAGGCCATCCTGCGCGCCAGCGGGCACAAGGCCCTGCACGACGAGGACCTCATCTACCGCACCGAGCTGGGCGCCGCAGAGGCCGCCCCCGCCGACCGACGGGGGCTCGTCGGCGACTGGTACGCCTTCACCTTGTCCTTCAAGGGCGTGGTCCTGGAGGGCCTGGAAGTCGTCTTCATCGCCCTGACCTTCGGTGCCAACCAGCACAACCTGCCGCTGGCCGTGGCCGCGGCGACGGCCGCGGTGCTCCTGGTCACCGCCGTGGGCGTGGCCGTGCGGGCCCCGTTGTCCAGGGTCCCGGAGAACACCATGAAGTTCATCGTCGGTGTGATGCTCACCGCCTTCGGCGCGTTCTGGGGCGCCGAAGGGGCCGGCGCCCGCTGGCCCGGCTCCGACGCCGCGCTGCTGGTGCTCATCCCCGCGATCGCCGTGTTCACCCTCGGCCTCGTCGCCGCATTCCGTCGCCGGCCGGCGCCCCTGGCCAGCCCCAGCACCGCGCTCACGACCGCACCGGAGGCGGCGTCATGATCCTCAATCGGCTCCGCGCCTTCGGCGCGTTCTGGTACGACTTCATCATCGGCGACGACTGGCGAGTCGCCCTCGGCGTGGCCGCCGCGCTGGCCGCGACCTACCTCCCTAGCCACAACAGCTCGCTGGCGACTTGGTGGATCGTCCCGGTCGCCGTGATGGCCCTGCTGCCGCTCAGCCTGCGCCGCGCCATCCGCAACCGCGGCTGACCGGAACCGCCGGGTCCAGCCGACGGGCCCGGCGGGCACCCTTCCGGTCAGCCGCCGTCCCCCTCCTCGGCGTAGACCCGGACGGCGTACTGCTCGAGCGCGTGCTCGCACTCGTCCAGCGCCTGCCTGGCCGCGGCCTGCCCGGGGGCCCCGAACACGTCGCGGCTCTCCACCTTGGCGAACCAGTTGCGCAACTTCACCAGCTCCACCTCGTTCTCTTCCAGCTCACCGTAGGTGAAGTGCTCCGCGACGTACTCCTTATCCAACCCGGCGTGGAAGTCCTGGCACTTGTCCAGGATCTCCTCGTACTCGCTGTCGCGGGCCGCCTCGAACAGCGCCCGGATGTCCCGCTCCCCCAGCAGCGCCGAGCACGACAGCAGCACAGCGGTGCCCTGCATCTCGAGGATCTCCCGGCGCAACCGCCGCAGCGCGTGCTCGGCCGACTTCCCAGCCGGCAGGACCGCCGCGGAACTCTGCAGATACACCGCGCCCAGCGACTTCAACCGCCGCCACACCGTCGCCCGCAGCCGCGTCGGCTCCGACGGCACCCGATACACCAACAGCAACCACCCCTCGGGGGGCAAGTCGCCTTCGGTACCCACACGAGCCGGCTGCTCAGTCACCGCGCCAGTCTGCCCGACCGCGGTCCCGAAGCCAGCGTCAATCCCGAGTCGAACGGCCCCCGTCGAACGACCCACCCGCTCGGCTCACCCCGACGGCCGAGCCTCCACTGCCCCGACTTCCCTGGGTCGTACCCGGCGGACCGTGCTCGGGGAGCCCGATGTCCGTGACCTGGCGCAGTCCGGCCGGGCAGGCTGTCGTCGGCCGCAGGGGGTCGGGGTGGCCGCGGCGCGGCGGGCCCGGTCCGGGGGCGCACATGGTGTCCGGCGGGGGTCGCGCCCCGAGACGACGAGATTCCTGCCCAGCGTGTGCTGAGTGCCGCGCCCGACATCGGTGAACCTGGACGCGCCGGCGGGTGAGCGTTTAGCGAACTGGGCCCCGCGAGGACCGGTCGGCGCCCGAGAATCGGCGAGCCATCCCGACGCCGAGCCCCTCGAGGATCTCCATGACCCACCCCAGCGGAGACGACCTGCTGCGCGCGCCCCTGCTCGCGGGCCTCTCATCCGACCAGCGGAGCGCCCTCGCCGAGTACTTCGACGTCGAGGAGCACGACGCCGGTCGCCACCTGGTCAGCGAGGGACGGGCCGGGTACGCCTTCTATGTCCTCGAGCAGGGCCAGGCGACCGTCACCCAAGACGGTCAGGAGCTGCGCGTCCTCGGCCCCGGCGACTTCTTCGGAGAGATCGCCATCATCGGCGAGGGCAGGCGCACCGCGACGGTGACCGCCCGCGAACCAGTCGTGGTGTGAGCGCTTTTCGGCAGCGTGTTCCGTCAGCTGGAGTCGAGCCACCCGGACGTGGCCGGCGCACTCCAGCAAGCCATGCATGAGCGCCTCGCCTCCGGCTGACAGGCCGACCACGGCCACGAGACCCAGCTGGCTCACAGACGCGTCGACCTCGGTGACCTGCCCGCGCCTCGACCCCCGGATCCGGGCGCACAACGTGGATCCGGCCAGCCGACCAGCGGCCCTGTGCAACTCCTCGACCGGTCGGGCCCTCCGGTGCGACCACGACCTGAGGGTCACACGATCCGCAGATGGGAAACCGCCCGGCGCCGCACCAACAACGGTGCGAACTCGCGCACCGGAGCGCCGAGAAACTCCTGCCAGGTGTCTTGGACGACCTTGACGACTTGGTCTTCGGGCATGTCCGGGAAGGCCTTGCGCAACTCGCGCACGAGGGCGTCCATGCGTTGTGCCTCGCCATTGCCGTCCAGCTCCGCTGCCACCGTGACTCACCTCCAGGACCGCCAACCGCCATCCACCATGCCTCACCCGGATAGCCGACCGACACGCGGTCCAGGTAAGCGAGACGCACCTCACCAGCCTCGCTGCGGGCAGCGGCCCGGCCACCGGGCGGGCGGCTCCGTCGCCGGTCCCTCGGAGTGGGCTCATCACACCTGTCGAGGCCCAGCGGGTGACCGCGACCCGCTGCGCCGGGGGGCCCCTCCTGACCACCGACCAAGTCGAAGCCGCGGGCCGGGGGACGTGCGACTGGGCCATCCGTGCGGCGGCCAGCGCCCGCCCGGCGATCGCCGCCTGGGGCAGCCGACCAGCCGGCCGGGCGCGCAGGTGGTGGATGAGGGTCCCACAACGACAGCCGTGGTCCGCTCTGTCGCCTGTGGCGCGGGCCGGTCTTGAAAGGGCTCCCCCGGGAACGGCGTCGCGGCTCTCCCACCGCCGACACGGGCTGGCAAACCAACGGCACCGATTGCCTCACCGACCGAGTCCGTGGGCGAACAGTCCGTCGCCCTGGTGGCGATCACGTCGCCCAACGTTTGGACCGGGCGACTGGACGGACCCCGAGTGGGTCTCGCTCGGCTCGCGATCGAGCAGTGTGCAGGGCCCGGCTCCGCAGTTAGCGCTTGACTCCTCACCAGTTCGAGCGACTCTGGAGACGCTGAACCGGCTGTCGTAGTCCCGGCTCAGTTGCGTCGACGCCGTCTCGTGACGCGTCCTACTCCGGCCGCGGCACGGTCGCTGAAAGCGACGCCGGGTCGGTGACCGAGATGACGTGCTGGCGCGATCGTGGTCGAGCGCCAGTTGGGCGAGCCCAGCGACCTCGTCCGCCGCCGGCCCGAGCTCGGTGAGCTTCGACGCTGGGGCGGCGGGCGGCGGAACAACGCGGACCTCTGTGCCAGCCGTCCACCCTGGCGCAGCGTGGCCTCCACCAAGCTGACCGCGTGGATCAGCCGCGGGACGCGAGCTTGACGGGCGGTGGCCAGCGCGGGCGGCGCACCCGTGCTGGGAGTCCATGAGGTCCAGACGCCCCGACAGCGTCAACCCCTCGCCGTCAGTGCTTGTGGTCATGTCCACGTAGGTCAGTGTGGCCGCGACCAGGCTGGTCTCGTCCTGGAGCACGGTCAGCTCTTCCCCAAGACCCAGGGCACGGGACACGGGACACGGGACACCAGCCCAGCCTCCGCGTGGTACTCCACCGGCCCGAGCCGTCCCCCTCAGCCGAGTCGCCTCATGGACTTGCGACTGTGCCCAACCCGGACGCGTTATCCGCCGACGACGATCGACTATGCCGCCGGATAGCCGGCAGTAGCGGGCGCTCCTGCCGCAGCCGGAATGTGGCTGGCGCATGGATCGGCCCGCGAGTTCTCTTCGGCTGAGCGGTTGTCGTGGAGCCGAGCGATGACACACGTTGACCGCAAGGGCGCGAGGAGAGGTCCCGAACTCCGGCGGCAGCTCCAGTGCCAGGCTGGCCGCTATCCCCACGTCGAAGTGCGTGGGCGGCATCTCGGAGGGCGCCTGTCTGCACCCTCGGCGCGCACAACGTTGGCCAACATGTCATCCGCCCGTGCGGGTTGGTGTGTACCCGTAGCCGGTGAGCAGGGCGGCGGTCTGCTTGGCGGCAACGGAGCGTGCCAGGGCGTGGGGTAGTTCGGGTGTGGCGACCCAGAGCGCGGCGATACCGTGCACGCCGGCCCACAGGCCGACGGCGACGCCGAGGGGGTCCTCGGGCGCGAGCTGGCTTGCGGTCATGGCGGCGGACACGTCCGCGGCCAGGTCGGCCAGGCCTTGTCCTGGGTTCTCGGCGTCGGCGGGTGGGTGGCCGGGGACCGGGCGGTCCAGGAACAGCACCCGAAACAGTGACGGCTGGGACAGCGCGAAGTCCAGGTAGGCCTGTCCCCGGCGTCGGATCCGGTCGAGCGGGTCACCGGCGGGCGCCGCCGCACTTGCCTGGCTGCGGCGGAACCGCTTGAACCCGAGCGCGCTGGCCTCGCGGAGCAGGAGTTCCCGTCTGGGCCAGTAGTGGTACAGCGTCGGCGGGGTGCAGCCGGCTTCGGCGACGATCCCGGCCACGGTCACCGCGGCCGGGTCGCCGGTCTGCTCGAGCAGCCGCAGGGTGGCCGCCACGAGCACGGCCCGCAGGTCCTCCCCGGCGGTGGGCCGCCCGACCGCCCGCCGGGGTGCCGCCGCCGCTGGTCGGGTCATTGCTGTCTTTCCCTTGCCTCCACATGCCCACAGTATTATAGTGACGCTAGAAACACAAGGGAGGCGCCATGAACGCGGTGGACACCGACCAGCCCCTCGCCCGGTCCCGCTCGCGGGTGCGTGGGTGGGTGGCCGCCCATCCCCTGGCCGCGTACGTCGTGCTCGCCTACGTGCTCTCGTGGGCGTACTGGGTTCCGCTCGCCCTGGGCAGCCGCACGGTTGAGACCGGGGTGGGCTGGCCCAGCCAGATACCCGGCCTGGCCGGACCCGCGATCTCCGCGGTGATCGTCACCGCACTCGTCAGCGGCCGGGCGGGACTGGCTGCTGTGTGGCAGCGGCTGACCCGCTGGCGGGTCGGCTGGTGGTGGCTCTCGGTGCTGGCCATCCTGGCGGCTGGCGCGGTCGGTCTGGCTCTCCTGGGCGGCGTCGCGGACACCGGCGACCTGACCGGGTACAACGGGATCAGCGCCGGCCTCGGCCCGCTGGCCACGATCGCCGTGGTACTCGTGCTCAACGGCTTCGGGGAGGAGACCGGCTGGCGCGGCTTCCTCGCCGATGGCCTGCTCCGCCGGCACAGCCTGACCGTCACCTCGTTGCTGGTCGCCCTGGTGTGGGCGCCATGGCACGCCCCGATCTTCTTCTTCCAGAGCTCCTTCAACGACTTCACCGTCGCCAGGGTCGTCGGATGGGCGATCGGGCTGACCGCCGGATCCGTCGTCCTCACCTGGCTCTACCGGGGCGCCGCCCGCAGCATCCTGCTCGTCGCCGTCTGGCACACCGCCTTCAACTTCACCTCCGCGACCCCCGCGGCCGCGGGCACCGTCGCGGCGATCACGTCAACCGTGGTGATGGTCGCCGCCGTCGTGATCATCATCGCGGACTGGTGGCGGCACCGTGCGGCCCCTCCGGGAGAGGAGGGACGGCCATGACCGCCTCAACAGCACAGCGGCCTCGGGCCCGCGTTGCGGGCGGTGCAGCCACCGTGAGCTTCCTCGGGATCGCCGTGTTCCAGGCCGCCTTGGCGCTGGGTGCCCCCTTCGGCCGGGCCGCCTGGGGCGGGAGCTCAGCCGACCTGACAGCCAGGCTGCGGGTCGCCAGCGCAATCGCGGTGGTGCTGTGGCTGCTCGCCGCGGCCATCGTCGCCCAGCGCAGCGGGCTGCGGAACACCCGGCTGGGCGGGACTTTCGTCCGCCAGGGAACCTGGGCCCTGGTCGGGATCGTGTCCGTGAGCACGCTGATGAACCTGGCGTCCCGCAGCGCCCTCGAACGCTCGATCTGGGCGCCGATCGGACTGGTCATGACCACCCTGTGCCTGATCGTCGCCCGCAGCGCAGAGCCCGACCCCTCCGTCCCAGTTCGGCGAGGGTCACGATGAACGGCACCGTGACTGGGTCCCACGCCGACGAGGTGCAGGCGGATCGTCCGGTCTGGGGGACCAGGTCCAAGCGCCTGGCGGCCATCGCCGGTGTGCTGTACCTGCTGGTCGGCGTCTTCGGCGGCTTCGCCCAGGGGTTCGTGTCTCCGAAGGTGTACGTCGCCGGTGACGCGGCGGCAACAGCAGGCAACCTCGTCGCCCACTCGGGGCTCGTCCGGGCCGCTGTGGTCGCGGACCTGTTCCAGACGACGCTGTGGGTCCTCCTCGCGCTGACCCTGTACCGGCTGCTCAAGCACGTGAACACGAACGCGGCGCGCGTCATGGTCGTCCTCGTCGCCGTCGGGGCCGGCATCACCTGCCTCAACGCGGTCTTCGAGTTCGAGGCGCTCCGGGCCGCCACCGGGGCCGTGGACCTGTCCTCGCTCGGCCCGGCCGGCTGCAACGCGCTCATCCTGTTGTTGGTTGACACCCAGCACTACGGGCTGCTCACCGCGCAGATCTTCTTCGGCCTGTGGCTGGTGCCGCTGGGGTACCTCGCCTACCGCTCCAGCTGGTTCGCTAAGGCGCTGGGCGTCCTGCTCGTCGTGGGCGGCGCCTGCTACCTGGCCGACATGCTGGCGGCGTTCCTGCTCCCCGACCTCGACCCGAAGATCCACACCGTGATCGTGATCCCCTGCGCGGTCGCCGAGATCTGGATGGTCGGCCACCTGCTCTACCTCGGGGTGAGGAAGGTGAAGGCAGACGACCCGGGTCAGGTCGACCCACCGACAGCCCACTGACGTTCCCCGACGGCCGCAGAGCGTCCTTCCACCACCGGACGGAGTCGACATGAACATCGAGACCACGGGCAAGGTAGCGGCAACCCAGGCTTCAGCCAAGGCCGCGGGAACGGTGGACCGCGCGGCGCGGCTGTCCCTCTTGTGGGTCTTCGCGCTGTTCAACTACCTGTACTGCGACGTCCTGGGGCTGATGGACCCCGACTCGCTGAAGGGGTACATCGACGGCAACGTCGGCGGTATCCAGATCACTCAGGGGTTCCTGCTGAGCGCCGCGGTCCTGATGGAGATCCCCATCGCCATGGTCCTGCTGTCCGTTGTGCTGCCATACCCGGCAAGCCGGTGGGCGAACATCATCGCCGGCACGATCATGACCGTCGTTCAAGTCTCGTCGCTTCTCCTCGGATCCGGCCCGACCGCCTACTACCTGTTCTTCAGCACCATCGAGATCGGCTGCGCCGCGTTCATCGTCTGGTTCGCCTGGCACTGGCGTCGCCTCGACGAACCGCGACCGGTCGAGGCAGGTGACCCCGCCTGAGCGCCTGCGCGATGACAGACGGGAGCACTGAGCCGCCGGAACGCACCGGCTATCGGAAGCGTCCGGGTCCGCCGGACGCTGGCGCGGTGCGGGACGTGTTGCTCTGGTCCGCTGGGTTCGACCGGCGGAGGCTCGACGTGGTGGCGCCGAACGGGGCGCCGCAGGGTGCAGTGCCGTGATACGCGCGGTGGTAAGCCCGGCGCGACGGGAGGCCGAGATGAGCACGGCTGGTCAGTTGACGACCTCGATCGCCGAAGTCAGCCCGGACACGGTGTGGCGGGCGATTGGGAAGGCGAGCTTCGCGGTCTTGGGTTACGTGACCCCTGCCGGCAAGCCGCGCACCAGCGGAGTCATGTACGCAGTGCAGGACCGACGTCTGTACGTGTCCACCGACGCCGACAGCTGGAAGGCCCGCCACATCCACACTGGCGAGGAGGTGAGCGTCACGGTGACGGTCCGCCGCGGAGGGCTGCTGGCTCTGCTGATGCCCATCCCGCCGGCGACGGTGACCTTCCATGCCCGGGCGAGCGTGTACCCGGCCGCCACCGTGCAGCCTGGCCAGGTCCCAGCCAAGTTGATCAGACGGCTTCCCCCGGCAGCACGCGAGCACGTCTGCCTTATCGAGTTGGCGCCGGAGGGCGAGTTCGTCACATACGGGATCGGCGTCTCGCTTCGACGCATGGCAGCGCCGAGCACGGCTCGTAGCCGAGCGGCCGTCACGTGACCAGAGCCAGCACGAAAGTCCGCCGCCGAAATCGGGCTGGTTCGGCTGGGCGGGATGGGGATGGCCGGCAGCGTTCGATTCGGGCGAGTGTCAAGGGGACGATGCTGTGAGGACTGTGATGATCACCGGCGGGGGCCGGGGACTGGGGCGAACGACCGCGGAGAAGCTGGCGGCCGCCGGCTGCCGGGTGATCTTGGTGGCCCGGACCGCTGCAGCATCGCAGGCAGCAGCGGAGCAGATCTGCCGCACCAACCCGGAAGCTGTCGTCGAGGCCAGGTGGGTGGACCTGTCCTCACTGGCCCAGATCCGTGCTTTCGCCGAGACGGTGGTCGGCCACCACCGATCGATCGACGTGCTGTTCCACGTCGCTGGGGTGATGCAGACCAGCCGAACGCGCCGGCTTAGCGCCGACGGGTTGGAGGAGACCCTCGCCGTCAACGTCTTGGCACCCTTCCTGCTGACCGGGCTGCTGCTGCCCACGTTGGTGCAAGCCCCCTCGGCCCGGGTAGTCACGGTCAGCTCCCGACTCCACCTGCCCGGGTCGCGTGGTGAGCCGGTCGACTTCGACTTCGCCGACCCGCAGCTGGCGCACGACTACAACCCTGACCGGGCCTACAAGAACTCCAAGCTGGCGGTGCTGTGGTTCACCTACGAGCTACAGCGACGGCTGCCACCCCGGTCGATCACGGCGAACGCAGTCTGCCCGGGCTTCGTGCCCGCCACCGCCGCGGCGAGCACCCACGGAGCCATGCAGGTCGTCATGACCCATCTGATGCCGCACATGCCATTCGCCACCTCCGTAGACGCCGCGACCGAATCGCTGGCCTTCATGGCGTTGGACCCAACCCTGGACGGCGTCGGGGGACAGTTCTTCGGTGAACGCCACCCGATCGAATCCAGCCCCGAATCCCTCGACGTCGACCGCGCCCAGCGCTTCTGGAAGCTCGCGGCCGACCTCACCGGCTTCCACGGACTCTGACGCTGCGGAAGCGAGATGCACGGCCGGCCGACGCACCGTTGCGGTTCCAGCGCGGTCGATCCAGCATGAGCGTTCTCCGGACTCAACGACCTTTGGGCTGTCGCCACTGGTTGGCTCGGCGTCCGACTCTGGCCTCGGAGACGGTCTCGTCGATGCGGCGTCGGCGGGTCTCGGGGGCCTTCGCGGTCGTGATCCATTCGAGGATGGCACGCTTGGTGGAGCGAGGGAAGGCCTCCCACTGCACGCGGGCGGCTGGGTCGTCGTCGAGCGCCTGGGCGAGGTCGGATGGTTCGGCGAGTTGTTCGACGGCGTTGAGGGCATCCCAGCTGCCGCCGCCCTTGGCCGCCTGGACCACCGCCAGCCCTGCGGTTTCCATGCGCCCTTCGCGGGTCGGTCGCTCCACCCGCTCCTTGTTCACCGCCGACCATCGGCTGGTCGCCTTGCGGGGAGTGAGGAGCAGTTGAGAACGGTCGTCGTCGAGAGTCCGGGGTCGGCTGTCGACCCACCCGAAGCACAGCGCTTCGACCACGACGTCGTCGTAGGTCACGTGCTTGTGCCCGGATCCCTGCTTATAGCGGACCAGCCAGATCCCCGGGGATGAGTCGTGATGCTTGGCCAACCACCGACGCCACTGCGCACGCGACGTGACGGTGACCTGCTCGTACATGTCAGACGTGCGTTCCCACCGCAAGAGAATCGAGCCGCCCCCAGGCGCGCGCCACACACTGTTCGTCGAGAGTCTAGGGCGAGTGCGCCGAGTCCGTTTGGGCGCGCCGAAGCGCGGATATGCCGGTAATCAGGGCTGTGGGCCACCGCCCTGCATGTGCCGCCGATCACGTGCGGGTCGGCGATGTCCTTGGTCTTGGTGTGGGTTTCTGCTGAAGCCCGGGTCGGCACCGCACTTCTCATTGCCGTGCCCGTTGGTCCCGCAAACGGGTAACAGCTGGCGGTGCAGTCAATGTGATGCCGAGGTCCCGTGGGTGACCACGCTGACGGTGTCCCGCTGGACCAAGTACGGCAAAGACCGGCTTTACGTGAACACACCCGACGGGCAGCGGGTCGGCTGGCTGGACCTGGCCACCGGCCAGACCAGCATCGAGCGGCCCGAACTCACGGACGCCTTCCAGGCTGCGCTGTCCGACTACTACGGCGTCCCAGGAACTCTGCTGGGCGCCGCCCAGCCCCCGATGACTGGCGCCGATCCGCTCCTGCCCGCTGAGCCGGACCCTGCTCCAACCGCCGCTGATCCCTGCGAGCCGGCCTGGACCGACCTCGTTGCGAACCGACCTGGACAGGCCGCACGGGCCCCGGCCGTAGCCGAGCTGGCCGCGATGCGGGACCGCACCCGGGTGGGCGCGTTCCTGGCCCGGGCCTTCGACGTGAAGACCGACGAGCGGGCCTGGCGGGTCGGCGCGGACGGCGAGGAAACCGTGGGCGCCAGGCTCGAAGAGCGATGCGCAGCGGACGGTCGATCGCCCTCACCATCTGCTCGATATCCGCGCGGTCCGCCTGCACGACGGTCGCCCTTGGGGTCCGGCGCAGCCGGCTGACCGCGTGCGACAGGCACACGGCCAGGTCCGAGTCATCGGTCTCGGCGAGGGTCACGGCTCCCGGGCGGGTACACAGGTGGCCGTACCGGGCCTGAGCGGCGGTGCCGGCACGTCCACAGTCGGGGCAGGCAACCGCCCCGTGCTCGGTGCGGGTGAGCGCGTTGCCCAGACAGGCCGAACACACCGGACCGGGCATGCCACATGCGTCCGCCCGCAGGGCGGCTGAGTTGACCAGCACGGTCGCGGCGGCCAGCTCGCGGCGCGCCTGGACCAGCAGCTGCTCGGCGTGGTCGGCGTGCGCTGCCGCCCTGGCCAGCCGCCAGCGGCCAGCGGCCGCGCAAACTGACAGCGCTGATCGGCACGAACGGGGACAGCAACGGATACGTGCTCATCTGGTCCACCTCCAGCAGGTTCGGACCCCGACCGATCTGGCGCGGTCCACGGGTCCGACCAGCCTGGCGGCGACCCTTGCCGGGAAACTTGCCGAGATGGCGGCGACCCTTGCCGGGAACCTTGCCGAGATGGCGGCGACCAATCCGGCAAGGATTCCGGCAAGGAGGGCGGTCACGCTGGCCGGACAACCGCGAGTCGCCCGACCCGCGGCCCATAGGTCGACACTCGGAGGTGGGGCCCCGTGGCCACCAACCACACGAGAAACCGCTCGTTCGACGGCCCTGCTGATCGACCGTCTCCATCATCACGCCGACCCACCCAACAGACCCGACCCCCCGCTGGCCCGCCGGACCGACCGAGCATCTACGGCGCCCACCAGACCGACGACCGCCTGCTGCTGCCAGTCGAGGAAGCCGCGCGCCGGCTCAGCATCGGACGAAGCCTGCTCTACGAGCTGCTCGCCTCCGGCGAGATCCACTCGGTCCACGTCGGCCGCCTGCGCCGGGTACCGGTCACCGCCCTCATCGACTTCATCAACCGGCCACTCGACCGGACACGCCCGGACGGCGCACGATCAATCAAGGAGCCCGCTCCAGCGCTTCTCCTTACGAGGAAGCAGTGCGCGCAGCTGATGGCTGGCCGTGCGGTGCGGAGTGTCCGGCCGACGAACCGCGCAGAGACAGCGCCCGACCCGTCACTGGGATCGCTCGCCGGGGCGTTCACATCAGACGTCCGACGGTGTGTATCCGGGACCATCCGCGGACATCCAGGGGCATCCGCTGTTGACATCTGTTGACATTTCGTTGACAACGATCAAGGGGCGAGACCACCAAGATCGGTGGTCACGCCCCTGACCTGCTACTTCGTGGTAGCGGGGGCAGGATTTGAACCTGCGACCTCTGGGTTATGAGCCGCCGAAGCATCCGACGCCAGCGTGCACTGGTGGACGGTGCCGAACACCGGTGGAAGGACCATCTGCGCAGGTCACGGACCCACCTACGCCCGTCAGCGTGGGCCGACGTCCACCGTGGTCCGGGCGTGTTGCCGAGATCCCGCCGACAGGTGATCTCGCCAGGAGGCCTGACTTCGCAGGATGCGCCAAGGGGTTGCTGCAACGGCGCCCGCAGGGTCGCCCAGCAGGCTCGGTCCGAGCGCCAATCGCACGTGGGCGGCCGCTGCCCCGTGGGCCGAGTCAAGCAGTCG
>DATCDE010000209.1 GCA_036510875.1 Actinomycetes bacterium | reverse complement strand
GTCAGCACAGCTCTGTTGTCGACCTTCGGGACCCGGATGGCGGCCGTGTTCACCTTGGTCGTGACGAACCTGGGTCGACGGGCCGGCATCGTCCCCCGGTGGCTGCTCGTGGTTGGCTACGTCGCAGCCGTCGCGCTGTTGTTCTCTCCCCCTCGCACCCTCTGGGCGGTCCTGCTCTTCCCCCTGTGGGTCTTCCTGCTGAGCGTGCAGATCCTGGTCGTGTCCTTCAGGACCGGCTCCAGCGAGGGGAAGGCCGACTGAGCTACTGAGCCGTCCAGCCGCCGTCGACGACGAGCACCGTCCCGTTCACCAGCCGCGCGGCCGGCGACGCGAGGTAGAGCACGGCACCGGCGACGTCGGCGGTCGAGCCGACGAAGCCGGCCGGAATGCGGGCGAGGACGTCGGCGAGGAACTCCGGCTGGTCGAGCCGGTCGGCCGTGCCAGGGGTCCGGATGAACGTCGGTGCGACGGCGTTGACGGTCACCCCGTGCGGCGCCCACTCGAGAGCGAGCACCTGGGTGAGGCTGTTCACCGCGCCCTTGCTCGCGCTGTAGGCGGCGTGACGCCGGATCCCGACGAGACCGGCCTGCGAGCTCATGTTGACGATGCGGCCGTGGCCCCGGGCCACCATCCGCCGCGCAGCCGACTGGCAGGCGAAGAAGAGCCCGCGCACGTTGACGGCGAACAGGTCGTCCCACTCCGCCTCGGTCGCCTCCAGCGCGTCGTGGTTCGTCCCGAGGCCGGCGTTGTTGACCAGGATGTCCAGGCCGCCGAAGGCGGCGTCCGTCTCGGCGAAGGCCCGCTCGATCGAGGCACGGTCCCGAAGGTCCATCTCGACCGCGATCGCCTCACCCCTGGCGGCTCGCACCTCGCCGACGAGCTGATCGAGCGCCTCGCGAGTCCGGGCCGCAGCAGCGACCCGGACGCCGGCGTGGGCCAGAGCCAGGACGAGATCGTGCCCGATGCCCATGCTCGCGCCAGTCACCAGAGCGGTCTGGCCGGTCAGGTCGAAGTCCGGAAAGTCCATTGACCGACCCTAGACGACGCCGGTTCGCGCCCCCGGTGCACCCGACCATTCCGGCACATCGGTTCGCTTCGTGCAACCGATCTCGCGGCGAGCGAACCACCGTGGACGGACGGGCCGTCGTCGTCCAGGCTGTCGACCGTGACAGCCGCGACCCTCGACTCCGAGATCCGTGAGGTCTTCGCCACCTTCGACGACGCCAGCGAGTCGCTCGACTCCGCCGTCCTCAGCGCCTGCTTCGCAGACCCGTTCATGGCCGCCGATCCCCACGGCGACCCAACCGGTTCCCCTAGCGGCCTTCCTCGCTGCACTCCCCCGCCGAGCCGACCTGTTCGCAGCGGCGGGAGTCGACCGGGTGTCGTTGACCGGCCTTCGCCACCAGGCCCTCGACGAGTCCTATGTCCTCGTGGACACCACCTGGACTGGTGAACGCAGCGGGTCCGCGCCCAGCACAGTGGCGCTGGCTTCCTCGTTGATCCTGCACCGTCGCGAATCCGGGCTTCGGATCGTCTTCTACCTGAACCACCAGGACATGGGGCTGGTGCTCGGCGACGGAGCCTCTCGCCAGCGACCGTGAGCGGCGTTAGGGTCGGGGTTTTCCGGGCTGTGAAGTGCTTCCGGGAGGAGCCGCCATGACTGCAGTGCGTGTGCTCGTGGGCACCCGCAAGGGCGCCTTCATCCTCACCTCCGACGGCAGGCGCGAGAAGTGGAACGTCAGTGGCCCGCACTTCCCGGGCTGGGAGATCTACCACGTCAAGGGCTCGCCGGTGGACCCGCAGCGGCTGTACGCCTCGCAGTCCAGCGACTGGTTCGGGCAGGTGGTGCACCGCTCCGACGACGGCGGCGGGAGCTGGTCCCCGGTGGGCAACAGGTTCGGCTACGAGGGCGAGCCCGGCAGCCACCTGTACTACGACGGCACGCCGCGGCCCTTCGAGTTCAAGCGGGTGTGGCATCTGGAGCCGTCGCGGACCGACGTCGACACCGTCTACGCAGGCGTCGAGGACGCCTCGATGTTCCGTTCCACCGACGGCGGCCAGGAGTGGCAGGAGCTGCCCTCGCTGCGCCAGCACCGCACCGCGCCGGCCTGGGCACCCGGGGCCGGCGGCATGTGCCTGCACACCATCCTGCTCGACCCGGCCGACCCCGAGCGGATCTACGCGGCGATCTCAGCCGCAGGGGCCTTCCGGTCCGATGACTCCGGCGCCTCCTGGAAACCGATCAACCAGGGGCTCCACTCGGAGGGCATCCCGGACCCGACCGCCGAGGTCGGGCACTGCGTCCACCGGCTGGCTCAGCACCCCGCGCGACCGGACACCCTGTTGATGCAGAAGCACTGGGACGTCATGCGCACCGACGACGCCGGTGAGACCTGGCGCGAGGTCAGCGGCAACCTGCCCACCGACTTCGGCTTCGCCATCGACGTCCACGCCCACGAGCCGGACACCGTCTACGTCGTCCCGATCACCAGCGACTCCCAGCACTTCCCGGTGGATGGCCAGCTGAGGGTGTGGCGCAGCCGCACCGGCGGTGAGGAGTGGGAGCCGCTCACCCGAGGCCTCCCCCAGCAGCACTGCTACGTCAACGTGCTGCGCGACGCCATGGCCGTCGACCGGCTGGACGAGTGCGGCATCTACTTCGGGACCACCGGTGGCCAGGTCTACGGCTCCGCGGACGCCGGAGACACCTGGGCGCCGATCGTCCGCGACCTCCCCGCCGTCCTCTCGGTGGAAGTCCAGACCCTGGCATGAGCGGCGCCACTGCAGTCGTGCGGGTGGTGCTGCCGGCACATCTCAAGGCGCTGGCCAAGGTCCACGGCGAGGTGCGGCTCGACGTCGACGGTGTTGTCACCCAGCGCTCGGTCCTCGACGCCCTTGAGGTCGAGTACCCGATGCTGCGGGGCACGATCCGCGAGCACGACACCCTCAAGCGGCGCGGCTTCGTGCGCTTCTACGCCTGCCAGCAGGACCTCTCGCACGACCCGGCCGACAACCCGCTGCCGGCTGCCGTGGCCGCCGGCACCGAGCCGTTTCTCGTCGTCGGCGCCATGTCCGGCGGCTGACCCTGGTCCCGCATGAGGGGTCCCGTCGGTCAGCGTTCTCGCAGCTCCGGCGCCTTCACGGCGGTCGATCGGCGAGGCCCATGGGACAGCCCGACGGCACCGGCTGCACCAGGTCCTCAGGCGGTTCCCTGCCGCATGGCCGCCGCCGTGGCGATCAGCAGCACGACCGAGGTCGTCACCGTGACCAGCCACATTCCACGGTTGACTTCGAACATGGACAGCCCCATCAACACGATGCTGCCGAAGAACAGCAGCAGGTACGGGGCGAGGATGGCCGGCCGGGCCGGCTGCCGGAGATCCACCGGCCGCACGTAGTCCACGACGATCATGAGGACGACCAAGACGTCGAACACCGCCGGCCCCACCCACCAGGAGCTGCCAGCGCGGGCATACCCCAGCAGTGCCGCCGTGGCCGGGGCGCCCAGCACCGCGATTCCGAGGCCCAGGGCCTGGTTGACGACCATGCCGTGACGCCGTCGGGAGGCAAATCCCACCGACTGGGCCAGGATCACCAGGTTCACCACGACCCACGGGGTCAGCGCCGCCCACCAGGCCGGTTCGTCATGGCCACACGGTCGTCCACCGGAGCCGCTTCGAGCCAGAGGCCTCCGGCAGTGTGTCGGTTGGGCGGTCGCTTCGACCGGGTCCGCGGACCCTCACAAAGCGTTATGGCCCCCGCTGAGCCGCATAGCGCTCTCTGATCTGAGAGTCCACTCGACAGCTCGCAGCGGCGGATCATCGCTTCCCCTGGGCCCGCGAACTCCATAGCGTCTGGTCTGACATCGCCGAAGAGAGGAGCGCACCATGACTGTGAAGCTCGGACTGCTGGTGACCCTGACGGCCAAGCCGGGCAAGGAGGACGAGGTCGCCGCCTTCCTGCGAGGAGGTCTGACGATCGTGGAGCAGGAACCGGGCACGATGACGTGGTACGCGATCCGGCAGAGCACCACCACCTTCGGCATCTTCGACACCTTCGGCACCGAGGACGGTCGCCAGGCGCATCTGTCCGGCGAGGTGGCCAAGGCCCTGGGTCAGATCGCGGGCGACCTGCTGGCCTCGCCGCCGGACATTCGCCCGGTCGACGTCCTGGCGGCCAAGACCGCCAGCTGAGCCGGCCCCGACTCCGTCATCTACATCCAGCGAAGCGCCGACCTCCCGGAAGCCCTGCACTGTCACCTCGAACACCGCGTGCGACGTCCCATCTTCGCCCGACGGAACAGCGGCCTTTGGGCGACCAGGAACGCGCCTCAGCCCGTGGTGGTCGGCGAGTTCTTGTCGAGGTCGATCACCTGAGTCTCGGCGAGGTTCATGTCCTTCGGGAAGCTGGTCGTGTCGGTCGTGTCGGTCGTGTCGGTCGTGTCCAGGGACGGGGCGGACGCCTGTGGGCGCCACGGCTCCGACGCCCCGGACAGGACTGACTGGAGCCTGTCGCGCATGGACGCCATCTCGACGAGCAGCGCCGTCCGCCGCAGATCCAGCTCCTCCACCTCGCTCCGAGCAGCGGCGACCAGCTGGTCCGCCTCACGGCGGGCCTCCGATCGGATGTCGGCCGCTTCGCGTCCGGCCGCGTCGCGCCAGGTCTCGGAGTCCTGACGCGCGTCCTCACGCAGCTGGTTGGCCTCGCTCTCGGCCAGACCGAGGATCTGACCGACCCGCTCCCCAAGCGAGTCGTAGCTCGGCCGGCCACGCTCGAGATCACCGCGGAGGCGACCCAGCTCGGCGGCGTTGGCGCTCTCCCGCCGGGTCGCCTCGGCTAGCTCGGCGCGCAGCTGTTCGATCAGGACGGCCACCCGGTCCAGGTGTTGGTGGACCTGGTGCCGGTCATAGCCACGCAGAACGAGGTCGAAGTTGTAGGGCTGGGCCGCTGCCTCGGCTGACGGCGGCTCCCCGCCGCTCGACACCGCAGGCCCGTCAGCCACGGCCAGGCCCGGAATCAAGTCGGCCCCGGGAGCAGCCGCGTACGCCGTGGACGGTCGGTCTTCGCTCATGGTCGGTCCTTCCCCAGACGATCCGGGCGTGCCAGGCGGTAGGGATCAACTCCCCCGCCCCTCCTGCCCGTCGTCGGCCCGGGGCAAACCTCCGGCCGCTACTCCCACCAGCCATAGCGGA
Source organism: Actinomycetes bacterium (assembly GCA_036510875.1). NCBI lineage: Bacteria > Bacillati > Actinomycetota > Actinomycetes > Actinomycetes bacterium. Next base: position 5,766 of record DATCDE010000209.1, on the reverse strand, counting down.
GCAGGGTGTCGGGCGCCTCCCGGGAGTCGGTGATCCCAAGGGAGTCCAGCCGCTCGAACCACTGGTCGCGACGAGACTCCGGCAGCGTCGTCCCGCACCACGGGCAGTGCGAGATCGTGAGCCAGTTCGCGGCGGATCCGTCCTCCCCCGTCCGCAGCCAGATGCCGTACTCGTCGAAGCGTGGGTCATAGCCCACCACCTGGTCCGGACACTTCCCGCGGCCCGGATGATCGGAACAGGTGTGCTCCACCTGCGCTCGCATCAGTTCGCAGCAATGCTTCGACTCGCTCATACGAGGCATTCTGGCCCAACGAGCCCCGCGTGGTCTGCCGGCGGACGAGGTGCCCTGCCGGGCACTCGGTGCCGGCTCAGCGGGTCCCGCCCGGGCACAGCTGTGCGATGGCCTGAGGGCTCTCCCACAGGTCCACCGCGAGGGAGTAGCTGAGGGTCCGCACCCCGGCCGGACCCGGGACGTGCGCGACCGCGGTGACCCCCGGCAGCCAGGCACCGGTGGCCGGGCCGCAACCCCCGGCGGGGGCACGGTAGGCAAGGGTCACGCTCGCCTGTCCGGAGCTGTCGGGGACCAGGGTCGACGTGCGTGCCCACAGCGGCGTGAACGAGGCCTGATCCGGGAGGTAGGGGTCGCTGACCAGCTCGAGGTCCGTGACCTTCCCCGGGGCCATGTCGAGCAGCAGCTTGACGGTCACCACTCTGGTGTCGGGGTCGAGATGAACCCCGCCGGGCGCGATCAGGGGCACTACGGCGTTGACATCTCCGCAGGCGTGCTGAAGCAGCGCGAGGAGGGTGTCACCGGCCGCTTGGGTGAAGAGCACGCCGGTGGGTCCGGTGCCGTCGAACCAGGGCTGAGCGGTGGCAGCGGGGGGCACCGTGCCGAACGTCGCCACCACCCCCAGGGCGCCGGTGTCGACCGGCGACACGCCCGGCAGAGAAGTGTCGACCGGGGACGGCACGGCGTCACATCGGGCAAGAACCACCACGGTGCGCACCTGTGTGGTGCCCCCGGCAGGCAACCGCAGCGGACCGGCCGGGGTGCGTGACACGCTGATGTTGTTCGAGCTCGGCTCCTCGTCGACGAGGGTGGCCGGGGAACGTGCCAGGTTCGTGATCGCCAGCGTCACGTTGACCCTGGGCCGCACCGGGTCGGTGGTGCCGGTGACCGCGGTCACCAGCAGATCCTGCCGGACCAGCCATGAGCCGCAGGCCTGGTCGACCGCACTGCCCCAGTCCTGGCCAAGCTGGCCGGCTGCCAGGGTGCCCTCAGCGGTTCGGGACCCGTCCACGACCCGCACCCGGAGCCGGTAGCTGCCGGGTTGCACGGGCAGCGGCACGGCGGCGCAGTCCAAGGAGGCCCGCAGCTGAAAGGTCACCTGCGGCTGGGTCGGTTCCACCCGATGGATCGATGAGGTACTGCGGAGCAGCCCCGGGCCGTCCATGCCGACCACCTCGCTGCCGGTGGGCGGCACGTGGTCAAACGACACCTGGGCGTCCATCGTCACCTGCGGTGGCCCGGTCGGTCGACCATCGCCGCCGGCGGTCCACGGCCCGACGGCGAGGTCGGCCACTGCCCCCGGCCGCTGGTTGCCCGTGACCAGGGTCGGCAGCCGGGGACCGGATCGGACATACCAGCCGGCGGCCAGCACCACCCCGACCACCGCGAGGAGGCCAAGGCCCACCGCCCAGCGGGGGTGATCTCGCAACCAGGTCGCCGGGCCGGCCAACCGGGACTCGTCCTCGCCGTGGACGAGGAGATCCTCCGGGCCCCCGGCCACGATCGCCCCCTACGACTTCAGGTGGGTGTTGAAGAAGGCGATGATCCGACGCCGGGCGTCCTGTGCAGATGTCTCGTGGTAGCCATCGCCTGGCGAGAGCCTCCCCGCAACCGCGAACAGCAGTGGCGTTTTGTCTCCGGCCCCTTCATGGTCGTTGAGGAACGCATGGCCGGCCTCGGTGTACTCCTTGACGTCATGGTCCACCCCGACAGCCGTCAGCGCCCCCTCAAGGCGCTCCGCCGCCCCCCGCAGCAACCGGTCATTGCCTCCGTAGCTTCCAACGATGGGGCAAGCACCGGTCAGGAAGGTGTCGGTGTAGGCGTCCTTGGGGGCGGTGCCGTAGTTGACGCTCGACGCGGTGAAGCCGTGATCGGGAGCGAGCAGCAGGGCGAATCCGCCTCCCATGCAGTACCCGATCACGCCCATCGCGCCCGTGCAGTCCTCCCGCTCCACCAGCCAGGCCCGGGCCACCTCGATGTCGTCGAAGGATCGTCCCCGCCGGGCGCGGGCCTCACGCATGACCGAGATCAGGCAGGTCAGCTTCGCCCGCCCGGCGAAGAGATCCGGCGCCACCGCGAGGTACCCCTCGCCCGCGAGCCAGTCGGCTTGGTTCCGCAGGTCCTGACTCATCCCAAGTGCGTCATGAACGACGACCACTCCGGGCCACGGACCTGACCCACTGGGAGTCGCGCAGTAGACGGGCAGCTCGCCCCTCGACGTCATGATCACCGATGCCGCCATGCCTCAGCATGGCACCTCGTCAGGCGTGCTGGGTTCCGCGGTCGTCGAAGGACATCGCGAGTTGACCCCGCCTGGGCGGCTTCCTCGATGACACCGCCGACGAGATCGCGTGCTCAGGAGAGCGGTGGAACACCAGCACACCGTGGTTGGCTAGCAGCAGGCCGACGATCGCTAGCGAAGCCATAGTCGACGGTCGGCGACCGACATGGTGCCTGCCGATGCACGGGCAGACAGCGACGCGCCGTCCACAGGTCTTGAGACCCAGGGAGTGGCACGCACATTGCCCCTAGGTGACAATTAGCGACCGTACGGGTGTCGGCGGTCGAGGGGGCATTGTGACGACCGATGACGAGCTGAGACAGCGGATCGTCGACGCTGCGGCCGAGCTGTTCGCGGAGAACGGCTACGGCGGCACCAAGCTGCGGATGGTGGCCGAGCGCGCCGATGTCCCGCCCCGCACCGTCAAACGGCTGACCGGTGGACGCGCCCAGCTGTTCGCCGAGGTGATGGCCGCGAAGCTGACCTCCTCCGAGTCGGGCGACCTCCTCGCCGCGGCGGCAGCCGACCCTTCGGCGGCGCCACCGCTGGCTGTGCTGCTCCGGGCAGCGATCGAGCTCTTCGCCACGCCCGAGCGCAGCTGGAGCATCCTCGAGCTTGAGGCGCTCACCCGCGCGCACCGCGATGAGGAGGTCCGTGCCCTGGAGGCGGCGCGGATGGGCAAACGTTTCGCGAACGTCAAGACGCTCGTCGAGCAGACCCGCCGGGCCGGCGGTGTGGACGACGACGTCGACGTTGACGCGTTCACGCACTTCGCTCTGGCGCTGTCCGTCGGGCTGGCCCTCGTCGACCCCGTGGTGGAGCGTCAGCCGCAGGAGGAGAACTGGAACGCGTTGATGGGCCGGATCGGGTCCGCCTTCGCACCGGCCGAGCTGCTCCTCGAACCCGAGCACGAGGCGCGCACGCCCTGGCGGCTGCGCATCGACGTCCCGGACCGGCCCGGTGGCCTGGCCCGGCTGATCCGGGCCGTGAGCACCCTGCACGTGCAGGTGGTGGCCAGCGCCTTCCTGGCCGGGGGCGAAGGCACCCGCACGATCGACCTGGCGATGACCGTCCCGGCCGCCGTTACCGCGGACGCCCTGCTCGCCGCAGCCATGTCAGCCGGGACCAACGGCTACGTCAGGGAGGGGTCGCCCGACGACGTGCTCGACCTGCCGACGCGGATGCTCGACGGTGCTACCGAGCTGGTCACCAACCCCGGCTCGGCGCCGCTCGCGGCCGCCACCCTGGTCGAGGCCGACACCTTCGAAATGACCAGCGCGACCGAGGGCGAGGACGACGCCGCCGACGTCCTGCGGCTGCAGTGGACCGCCGACCGGCACGTGGTGCTGCACCGGCACTGGGCGCCGTTCGCCCGCGCGGAGAAGACGCGGGCCTCGGCGCTGCTGCGGCTAGCTGCGTCGATCGCCAGCGCGCAGGGCGACGCCCAGGCGCTCGGCTGGGTTGAGCCGATGCGGGACGGCGGCACGGTCTGGATCCGGCTGGCCCGACCCGAGGACGCCGACGCCGTCGCTGCCATGCATGAGCGGTGCTCCGAACAGAGCCTCTACCGTCGCTACCTCACCGGGGTCGGCGAGTGGCGCGAGCTCGCCCTGCGCCGGCTGACCGGTGGTCACCGAGGCGCGGCACTCGTCGTCATGAGCGAGGAGGGCACCATCGTGGGCCTGGCCCACGTGTTCCCCGACTCCCCCGGGGACGGCCACGCTGGCGAGATCGCCGTGCTCGTCGAGGACGCCTACCAAGGTCGCGGCCTCGGCACCCGGCTGGTCCGGCACCTCATGGAGCTGGCCGAGCGGCTCGGTTTCACCGAGATCGTGGGCACCCTGCTCGCGCAGAACTCCAGGATGATCCACATCCTCGAGGGCACCCGGCTGGACTGGACCCGCCAGGCCGAGGACGGCGTCCTCACCATGCGCGCCCCTCTGCACCCGCGACGGTCCTCATCCGAATGAAGGTCGGGGTCCTTGTCACGGCCGGAGTGAGCTCGGCGGCGGGATGGCCGCTGCCCCGCCACCGTGGCGCTGCAGCTGGATCAAGCTGACATCGATGTACCCGGTCCGAAACCCAGCCTCGCAGTAGGCGAGGTAGTACTCCCAGGTGCGGCGGAAGGTATCGTCGAAGCCCATGGCGGCCACGGTGTCCCAATGGGCAAGGAAGCGTTGGCGCCAGCTGCGCAGAGTACGGGCGTAGTCGAGCCCGTGATCGACGCGCTCGGCGATCCGCAGGCCGGTGTGTTCGGCGAGGGTCGCCTCGATGGCCTCGATCGAGGGGATCAGGCCGCCGGGGAAGATGTGCTTGTTGATCCAGGTGAAGGCGCGGCGGCTGATCAGCATGCGCTCGTGCGGCATGGTGATCGACTGCACGGCGGCCCGCCCGCCGGGTTTGAGCAGCGCGTCCAGGGTCGCGAAGTAGGTGGGCCAGTAGTCCGCCCCGACCGCCTCGATCATCTCCACGCTCAGCACGGCGTCGTACTGGCCGGCCGCCTCGCGGTAGTCCTGCAGCAAGATCGTGACCCGGTCGTCGACCCCGGCCTCGCGGACCCGCAGTTGGGCCAGCCGCTGTTGTTCCACCGACAACGTCAGCGAGGTCACGGTGGCGCCGCGCTGGGCGGCCCGGATGCTCAGTGCGCCCCAACCAGTGCCGATCTCGATCACCGTAGTGCCGGCTCTGACACCGGCGGCATCGAGCACGCCGTCGATCTTGCGCAGTTGCGCTCGGGTCAGGCCCTCGTCGTCATCACTGTCGAGGGCGTCGAACCATGCGGAGGAGTACGTCATGGTCTCGTCGAGGAACGTCGCGAACATCTCGTTCGACAGGTCGTAGTGGGCCTCGACGTTGAGCCGGGCCACCGTTGTCGTGTTCGACTCGAGGTGTCCGCGCACCCGCTGCGCCCAGACCCGCAGCCCCTGCAGGCCGGGTGGGACGACGTTGGTGAGCTGGGTGGCCATGGCGGTGAGCAGGTCGGCCAGCTGCGGGGAGCTCCAGTCCCCGGCTTGGTACGCCTCACCAAAACCGATGTTCGCGTCCAGGCCCAACCGTCGGAAGAGCTCAGCCGGACGCGCGACGTGCATCACCGGATCGCTGGGCCCGCCGGCTCCCCAGCGCTGCCCGTCGGGGAGCTCGACGCGGATCGGCATTCGCCGGACCCCGGCCCGGAAGATCAGCTCGGCGACACCCG
>DATCDE010000208.1 GCA_036510875.1 Actinomycetes bacterium | reverse complement strand
GTTCGCGGTGTTCGCCAACAACGACCCCTCGGTGCTGCAGCTGCTGCCGCCGCTGGTCATCTCGGACGACGAGGTCGACGAGCTGCTGGGCGTCGTCCGCAAGGCGCTGGGGTGATCGCGCCGGACGAGCTGGACCGGCTCGAGACGACGGTCCGCCACTCACTGACGACCGGCCGCGCCGACGGCCTGCGGGTGCTCGGCTACGGGGAGATCACCCTGGTGGTGGGCTGGCCGACCGAGCAGCCCACGCACGCCTGCAAGCGGCTGCCCCGGTTCCCCGACCGGGCCGCGTTCGACCGCTACCGCGACGTCCTCGACCGCTACGTCGCGGCGCTCACCGAGCGGGGCCTGCCCGTGCTGCCCAGCGAGCTGCTGCACTGCGACGCCCCCGACGGCTCGGTCGTGGGCTACCTGGTCCAGGAGGCCCTCCCGGAGGACAGCCTGCTGACGTCGGTGCTGGCCAGCACCGAGCCGGACCCGGACCACTCGGCGCTCGCCGAGCTAACCGGCCATGTGGCTGCGGTCGTCGACCCCGCGCTGGGCCTGGACGGGCAGCTGTCGAACTGGGCGGTCCGCGCCGACGGCACGCTGGCCTACTTCGACCTCACCACCCCCCTGCTCACCGAACCGGACGGGCGATCGGCCCTGGACGTCGGCCTGTTCCTCGCCGCGGCGCCCTGGGCCCTGCGGCCGCCGCTGCGCCGGTTCGTCATCCCGGGGATCCTGCAGCGCTACCACGACCCGCGCACCGTGCTGCTCGACCTGGCCGCGAACCTGCACAAGGAGCGGCTGGTGCCGTGGGTGCCCGTCGTCGTCGACGCCGCCAACCGGGTGCTGCAGCCGGCGCACCACCCGCTCGAGGTGGACGAGGTGGCCCGCGACTACGCCTCCGACGCGCGGCAGTGGGAGCTGCTGCTGCGGCTGCGCCGCGCCGACCGCTGGTGGCAGCAGCGGGTCCGCCGGCGGGACTACCCGTTCCTGCTGCCGGGCCCGATCAGCCGCTGAGCGGCCATCCGCTCAGCGCAGGGCCGCCGCGAGCTCGGCCGCCGCGAGCTCGACCCGCGGTCCGACCCGGTCGGCGTCGAGGGTGCCCAGGGCGACCACCCCGACCCCCGCCTGCAGGCCGGCCACCCCCAGCACCGGCGCGGCGATCCCGCTGGCGCCCTCCTGCAGCTCGCCGGTCGAGACCACCCAGCCGGGGGTCGCGGTGCCGGCCCGCACGACGGCGCGACCGGCCGCCCCGCGGCCGAGCGGGTGCCGGCTGCCGACCCGGTAGGCCACGTGGAACGCCGTCCAGCTCGGCTCGACGACGGCCACGGCCAGCGCCTCGTCGCCGTCCCCCACCGTCAGGTGCGCGGTCGCCCCGACGTCCTCGGCCAGCCGGCGCAGCACGGGCGTGGCCGCCGCCAGCAGCACCGGCTGCACGCCCGCGGCCAGCGCGAGCACGCCGGGGCCGATGCGCACCCGGCCCTCGACGTCGCGCCGGACCAGTCCGTGCTGCTCGAGGGTGGCCACCAGCCGGTAGGCGACCGTACGGCCGACGTCCAGCCCGACCGCGAGCTCGGCCACCGTGAGGCCCCCCGGGGTCCCGGCCACCCGCTCCAGCAGGGTCAGCCCGCGGTCCAGGGTCTGCGAGGTCTCCGCGCCGGGGCTCAGGCCAGCCGCCGGACCTTGAAGGCGGCGACCACCTCGATCAGCCCCAGCAGCAGCAAGATGATCCCGGAGATCCAGGCCAGCACCTGCAGGGACGGCGCCGGCCAGACCAAGATGACCACGCCGGCCAGGGCCCCGAGCAGGCCCTCGGCGATCTGCCAGCCGCGGGCGACGGTGGTCTTGTCCGCGATGGCGGAGATCACGCGCACCAGCCCGCGGAACAGCCAGCCGAAGCCGATGAGCAGCACCAGCAGCACCACCGAGTGGGCGATGCTGCGGAACGCGAACAGGCCCAGCAGCACGGACACGATGCCCGCGACGATGGCCAGCGCGCGCATCCCGCCGTCCAGACCCGTGGTGGCGAAGCCCGCGACGATCTGAAAGATCCCGCTGAGCAGCAGGTAGAACCCGAGGAAGACCGCGATCACGACCAGCGTCTTGCCCGGCCAGACCAGCAGCACCACGCCGAACAGCAGGGTGAACACGCCGAGCATGAGCAGCCAGCCCCAGGACCGGCCGACCGCCTCCAGCACATCGCCCGGGTCGCCGGACGAACCACCCACCGTCTCGCTCACCATGACCATCACCCTCCGGCCGAGTTCGGACGCTCTCCGGACCAGTCTGGTCCTGCGACGGCCTGCGGTTCGGGAAATCGGATGATCAGCGCCGCGCGGCGGCCCAGGACCGGATCCGGCCGATCCGCGCCTGCAGCTGGGCCAGGTCGGCCTGGACGG
>DATCDE010000207.1 GCA_036510875.1 Actinomycetes bacterium | reverse complement strand
TTCGCCTCTTTGTCCAGACGGCTGCCCGCCGACGGCGGGCCCTACGCGTATGCGCGCGCGGCGTTCGGCAACCTCACCGGCTTCTCGAACGCCTGGCTGTACTGGATCACGGCCTGGTCGGGGAACGCGGCCATCGTGGTCGGCTGGGTCTTCTACGTGGAGCAGTTCGTGAACACCGACCACAGCAAGGTGTGGTCGGTCGTCCTGTGCCTGATCGGGCTGTGGCTCCCGGCGGTCATCAACCTCACCGGAGTGAAGAACATGGGGGTGGTCCAGCTGTGGACCTCGATCCTGAAGTTCGTCCCACTGGTCTTCATGTCCACCGTCGGCCTGTTCTTCGTCAGCAGCGACAACTTCACGCCGTGGAACACCAGCGGCGGGAGCGCGGTCTCTGCCATCGGCGGCGCCATGGCGCTGTGCCTGTTCTCCTACCTGGGCGTCGAGACCGCGGCGGTGGCCGCAGCCCAGGTCCGCGACCCCGACCGCAACGTCCCGCGGGCGACGGTCATGGGCACCCTCGGCACGGCCGTGGTCTACCTGCTGTCCCTGTTCGCGGTGTTCGGCATCGTCGGCTCCACCCAGCTGGGCGAGTCCAGCGCGCCCTTCTCGACCGCAGTGAACGACATCTTCGGCGGGACCTGGGCCGGCAACGTGATGGCTGCGCTCGTCGTCATCTCCGGGTTCGGGGCGCTCAACGGTTGGACCATGATCTGCGCCGAGATGCCGAAGGCCGCCGAGGCGGACGGGCTCTTCCCGTCGCGGTTCGGACGGCTCTCCTCGGCCGGGGTCCCGGCCTTCGGGATCATCGCCTCGACGCTGCTGGCCTCGGTGGCCATGGTGCTGTCCTTCTGGGGCTCGGCCGGCTACACCGTCTTCAACACCCTGGTGTACATGTCCGGAATCACGGCGGCGATCCCCTACGCGTTCTCGGCGCTGGCCCAGATCAAGTGGCGGGTGGCGGACAACCGGGCGATCCACACGCCGCGGTTCCTGCGTGACGTCCTGATCGCCGTCGTCGCCCTGGCCTTCTCCATCCTGTTCATCTTCTACTCGCGCAACACCGGTGGCAGCCTGTGGCAGGAGTACGCGCCGTTCGTGTACGCCGGGGTGGCCTTCCTCGTCGGCATCCCCGTCTACCTCGCCCAGCGCACCCGGATGACCACACCGGAGCCGGTGCCCCCGTTCCGTCCTTGAGCCAGAGGAGCTGCAATGGCGTTCCACGTTGACTCAGAAGTCGGCCAGCTGCGGCAGGTGATCCTGCACCGGCCGGGGCTGGAGCTGACCCGGCTCACGCCGACCAACGTGCACGACCTGCTGTTCGACGACGTCATGTGGGCGGGCCGGGCCCGCCAGGAGCACGACGCGTTCGCCCGGCAGCTGCGCGAGCACGGCGTGGCCGTGCACCTGTACGGCGACCTGCTGGCCACCGCGCTCGACCAGCCGGGCGCGCGGGACTTCCTCAAGGGGCGGCTGACGACGGCGACGCAGTACGGTCCGGCCCTCGACAAGCCGCTGGACGAGTGGGTGGACGCGACGCCGGCCGAGACGCTGGCCGAGCTGCTCATCGGCGGGGTGCTCAAGCGGGACGTCCCGTCCCCGATGACGACCAGCCTGCTGTGGTCGTTCCTCGGCGACGAGGACTTCCTGTTCACCCCGCTGCCGAACCACCTGTTCCCCCGGGACAGCGTGGCGCTCGTCTACGACGGGCTGGTGGTCAACCCGATGGCCGAGGCCGCCCGCAAGCGCGAGACGCTGCACTCGCGGATCATCTGGAACTTCCACCCGATGTTCCGGGACGCGGGGCTCACCTCCGTCTACGGCAACGACGACGTCGACCACGACCCGGCGTCGGTCGAGGGCGGCGACGTCCACGTGATCGGCAACGGCGCGGTCATGCTCGGGATGGGCCAGCGGAGCACCCCGCAGGGGGTCGAGCTGCTCAGTCGGGCCCTGTTCGCCTCGAGGCTGGTCTCCAAGGTGATCGTCGTGGAGCTGCCCAAGACCCGGGCCTTCATGTACCTCGACACCGCGCTCACGATGATCGACAGGGACGCCTTCTCGGTCTACCCGTACCTCGACCTCGAGCTGCGCTCCTACACCCTCACGCCCAAGGACGGCAGCGGCGAGTTCGCCGTGACGGAGAACTCCGACCTTTTCGGTGCGATCGCCGAGGCCGTGGGCGTCGACAAGATCCGGGTGCTGCGGACCCCGATCGACGTCAAGGGGGCCGAGCGCGAGCAGTGGGACGACGGCAACAACTTCCTGGCCCTGTCCCCCGGCGTCATCGTCGGCTACGAGCGCAACACCACCACCAACAAGTACCTCACCGACCAGGGCATCGAGGTCATCCGGATCATCGGGTCGGAGCTGGGCCGGGCCCACGGTGGCCCGCGCGCGCTGACCTGCCCGATCGAACGCGACCCCGTCGACTGACCAGAAGGAGCGACCAGCGATGACCTTCCACGTTGACTCCGAGGTCGGACAGCTCAAGCAGGTCATCCTGCACCGGCCCGGGCTCGAGCTGTCCCGGCTCACGCCGTCCAACGTCCACGACCTGCTCTTCGACGACGTCATGTGGGCGGAGCGGGCCCGCGAGGAGCACGACGCGTTCGCCCAGAAGCTGCGGGACAAGGGGATCACGGTCTACCTGTTCGCCGAGCTGTTGGGCGAGGCCCTCGAGCAGCCGGACGCCAAGAGCTTCCTCAAGGAGCGGCTGACCACCGCCACCCAGTTCGGCCCGGCGTTGGACAAGCCGCTCGACGACCTGGTCGACGCGACCCCGGCCCGACAGCTGGCCGAGCTGCTCATCGGCGGGGTGCTCAAGCGCGACGTCCCCGACCCGGGCACGACCAGCCTTCTGTGGTCCCACCTCGACGACGAGGACTTCCTGCTGACCCCGCTGCCCAACCACCTGTTCCAGCGGGACAACTCGGCGTGGGTCTACGGCGGCCTGTCGGTGCACCCGATGGCCAAGCCCGCGCGCAAGCGGGAGACGCTGCACTCGCGGATCATCTGGAACTTCCACCCGCTGTTCCGCGACGCGGGGCTGCATTTCTACTACGGCAACGACGACCTGCGGCACGAGCCGGCCACCGTCGAGGGTGGCGACATCCTGGTCATCGGCAACGGTGCCGTCATGATCGGGATGGGCGAGCGGACCACGCCCCAAGGCGTGGAGATGCTGGCCCGCAGCTACTTCTCCTCGGGGATGGTCAACCGGGTGATCGCCGTCGAGCTGCCCAAGGCCCGAGCGTTCATGCACCTCGACACGGCCATGACGATGGTGGACCGGGACGCCTTCTCGGTCTACCCGTACCTCGACCTGGCGCTGCGGTCGTACTCGCTGACCCCCCGCGGGTCCGGAGGCGACTACGACGTGGTGGAGAACTCCGACCTGTTCGCGGTGGTCGCCCAGGCGATCGGGGTGGACAAGATCCGGCTGCTCAAGACGCCGATCGACGTCAAGGGCGCCCAGCGCGAGCAGTGGGACGACGGCAATAACTTCCTGGCCGTCGCACCCGGAGTGATCTTCGGCTACGAGCGCAACACCACCACGAACAAGTACCTTTCGGACGAGGGGATCGAGATCGTCGCGATCGTCGGCTCCGAGCTCGGCCGCGGCCGCGGCGGGCCTCGGTGCATGAGCTGCCCGATCGAGCGCGAAGCCGTCGTCTGAGCCCGTTCGCCCGTCACACCGAGGAGCCGAGATGCCCGTCAACCTGCACCACCGGGACTTCCTCAAGGAGATCGACTTCTCCAAGAAGGAACTGCAGTACCTGCTGGACCTCGCCCGTGACCTCAAGCGAGCCAAGTACGCGGGCACCGAGGTGCCGCGGATGCGGGGCAAGAACGTGGCGCTGATCTTCGAGAAGACCTCCACCCGCACCCGCTGCGCGTTCGAGGTCGGCGCCTACGACCAGGGCGCGCGGATCACCTACCTGGACCCGCAGAGCTCCCAGATGGGGCACAAGGAGTCCACCGCGGACACCGCGCGGGTGCTGTCCCGCTTCTACGACGCGATCGAGTTCCGCGGCAAGGCCCAGTCGATGGTCGAGGAGCTCGCCCAGTGCTCCGACGTCCCCGTCTACAACGGGCTCACTGACGAGTGGCACCCGACCCAGATGCTGGCCGACTTCCTCACCATGCTCGAGAACGGCCGCGGCCGGCCGGTGGAGGAGACCAGCTATGCCTACCTCGGCGACGCCCGATCCAACATGGGCAACTCGCTGCTGGTGATGGGCGCGATCATGGGCGCGGACGTGCGGATCGCCTCGCCCAAGCACCTGTGGCCGTCCGCGGAGGTCCAGGGGGTCGCCCGCACCCGGGCCGCCGAGTCGGGGGCCCGGGTCACCCTGACCGAGGATGCCGACGAGGCGCTGGCCGGCGTCCAGTTCGTGCACACCGACGTCTGGGTCTCGATGGGTGAGCCCAAGGAGGTCTGGACCGAGCGGGTCAACCTGCTCGCCCCCTACCAGGTGAACGCCGAGGCGCTGAAGCGGACCGGCAACCCGGACGCCAAGTTCATGCACTGCCTGCCCGCGTTCCACGACACGAACACCGTGGTCGGCAAGGACATCGCCGAGAAGACCGGGATGACCAACGGGCTCGAGGTGACGGGAGACGTCTTCGAGTCGGCCGCCAACATCGCCTTCGACCAGGCCGAGAACCGGCTGCACACCATCAAGGCGATCATGGTCGCCACCATCGGCGACGTCTGACCGTGCGAAGGAGCACACCATGAGAGTGGTCGTAGCCCTGGGGGGCAACGCGCTGCAGAGGCGGGGCGAGCCCATGACGGTGGAGAGCCAGCGCGAGAACGTCCGGGTCGCCTGCCAGGCCCTGGCCCCGGTGGCCGCGGCGCACGAGCTGGTGATCTCCCACGGCAACGGGCCGCAGGTCGGGCTGCTGGCCCTGCAGGCCTCGACGTACGACGAGGCCTCCAGCTACCCCTTCGACGTGCTCGGCGCGCAGACCGAGGGGATGATCGGCTACATGATCGAGCAGGAACTCGGCAACCTGCTCCCGTTCGAGAAGCCGCTGGCCACCGTCTTGTCCATGACCGAGGTCGACGCCGAGGACCCGGCGTTCACCGACCCGACCAAGTTCGTCGGGCCGGTCTACTCCGAGGCCGACGCCAAGCGGCTGGCCGAGGACAAGGGCTGGGTGGTCCGCCCGGACGGCGAGCACTGGCGGCGGGTGGTCCCCTCTCCCGTGCCCAGGCGCATCTTCGAGATCCGGCCGGTGCGCTGGCTGCTCGCCCACGGCACCGTGGTGATCTGCGCCGGCGGCGGTGGCATTCCCACCATGTACCTGCCAGGGACCCGGACGCTGGTGGGGGTCGAGGCGGTCATCGACAAGGACCGCGCGAGCGCGGTCCTCGCCAAGGACCTCGACGCCGACCTGCTGGTGATCGCCACCGACACCGACGCCGTCTACGTCGGCTGGGGGACGCCCGACCAGCGGGCCATCCGCGCGGCCCACCCGGACGCCCTCGGCGAGTTCGGCTTCCCGGCCGGCTCGATGGGGCCCAAGGTCGAGGCTGCCGCGGACTTCGCCCGGGTCACCGGCCACCCGGCCGTGATCGGGTCGCTCCCGGAGCTCGCCGCGATCCTGGACGGCAAGGGCGGGACCCGGATCTCCGTCGACGTCGACGGGGTCGTGTACGCCTGACCGGCCCGGTCAGGCTCCGGACAGCCGGCTCTTGAGCGCCGCCAGCTCGGTGCTCATCGCGGCCGGGAGCCGTTCGCCGAACTGGCTGAAGTACTCCTCGGTGAGGTCGGCCTCGGCCAGCCAGGTCGTGGGGTCGACCGCGAACAGGGCGGCCACCTGGTCGTCGGTCAGGTCGACGCCGTCCAGGTTGAGCTGGCCGTCCTTGGGCGCCCGCCCGATCGGGGAATCGACGGCGTCCACCGCGCCCTCGACCCGGCGCACGGCCCACTCGATGACCCGGGAGTTCTCGCCGAACCCGGGCCACAGGAACTTGCCGTCGGCGTCCTTGCGGAACCAGTTCACCTGGAAGATCCTCGGCAGCTTGTCGGAGTCGAGCCGCTGCCCGAGCTCCAGCCAGTGGCCCCAGTAGTCGGCCATGTTGTAGCCGCAGAAGGGCAGCATGGCGAACGGGTCGCGACGCAGCGCGCCGACCGTGCCCTCGGCCGCCGCGGTCTGCTCGGAGGAGACCGTCGCGCCGATGAACACGCCGTGCTGCCAGTCGAACGCCTCGGTGACGAGCGGCACGTTGGTGGCCCGGCGCCCGCCGAAGAAGATCACGTCGATCGGGACGCCGGCCGGGTCCTCCCAGTTGTCCGCAATGGACGGGCACTGGGCCGCCGGGGCGGTGAACCGGCTGTTGGGGTGCGACGACGGCTCGATCGAGTCCGGCGTCCACTCCCGGCCCTTCCAGTCGGTCAGGTGCGCCGGCGGCTCTTCGGTGAAGCCCTCCCACCACACGTCACCGTCGTCGGTGAGCGCGACGTTGGTGAAGATGCAGTTGCCCCACAGCGTCTCGACGGCGTTCTTGTTGGTCTTCTCTCCGGTGCCGGGGGCGACGCCGAAGAAGCCGGCCTCGGGGTTGATCGCGCGCAGCCGACCGTCGTCGCCCGGCCGCATCCAGCAGATGTCGTCGCCGACCGTCTCGACCTTCCAGCCCGGGATGGTGGGCTGAAGCATGGCCAGGTTGGTCTTGCCGCAGGCCGACGGGAAGGCCGCGGCCAGGTGCTTGACCGCACCTTCGGGCGAGGTGAGCTTGAGGATCAGCATGTGCTCGGCCAGCCAGCCCTCGTCACGGGCCATCACGCTGGCGATCCGCAGCGCGTAGCATTTCTTGCCCAGCAGCGCGTTGCCGCCGTAGCCGGAGCCGTAGGACATGATCTCCCGGGTCTCCGGGAAGTGGACGATGTACTTGGTGTCGTTGCACGGCCATGCGACGTCCTCGGCCCCGTCGACGAGCGGCGCACCGACCGAGTGCAGGGCCGGGACGAAGTCGCCGTCCGCGCCGATCGCCGCCAGTTCCGCGGCGCCCATCCGGGTCATGATCCGCATGTTGACCACGACGTAGGCCGAGTCGGTGAGCTCGACACCGAGCTGCGAGATGGGGGAGCCCAGCGGGCCCATCGAGAACGGGACGACGTACATCGTGCGTCCCCGCATCGAGCCGCGGAACAGCTCGGTCAGCTCCCGGCGCATGGTGTCCGGGTCGCGCCAGTTGTTGGTCGGGCCGGCGTCCACCTCGCGCTGGGAGCAGATGAAGGTGCGGTCCTCGACCCGAGCGACGTCACTGGGGTTGGACCGGGCCAGGAACGAGTTGACCCGCTTCTCCGGGTTCAGCTGGATGAAGGTGCCGGCCTCGACCAGCTCGGCCGTGAGCCTGTCCCACTCCTCCTGCGAGCCGTCGCACCAGACGACGCGGTCCGGCTGCGTGAGAGCCGCGGTCTCCTCGACGAAGCGCAGCAGCTTCTTGTTCGCGGTGGGGGCGTCGGAAAGGCCAGGCACGGTCATGGCGGCAACCCTCTTCGGTTCGGCGGAGCACCGGGCGGAACACCGGGCACAGCACCGGCACACAGCGCTGTGCAGCAAGCGTGCCCTAAGTCACCCGCTCGAACCATCCCCGGAACGGCCATCGACGCCTCAAAACGCCGCGTTTGTGATCAACCCCACACCGGTGTCGCCTGGGCCGACCGGCTGCCGAAACGAGAAGTCGCGGCGGCTCCGGGGGCGGGGGGGTGCTTCCGGAGCCGCCGCGACGGCGGAGGGGCGCGGACGGGTTTACGCGATCCGGCCGGCGACCCAGCTGGAGGAGAAGATCGTGTGCAGGCCGACCGTCGTGCCCGGGTGCTGGGCGTCCCACATCCGACCGTTGCCGGCGTAGATGCCCACGTGGTAGATGCCGCCGCCCCCGGAGAAGAAGATCAGGTCGCCGGGGCGGACCGCCGAGCGGGAGATCTTCTGGCTGACCGCGTACTGGGCGGCTGCGTTGTGCGGCAGCGACCGGCCGAGGGCGGCCCGGACGACGTAGGAGGTGTAGCCGGAGCAGTCGAACGCCGACGGGCCGCTGGCACCGTAGCCGTAGGGGCGCCCGGCGTAGCGGGCCGCCATGGCGAGCACCTTGGCCGCCCCACTCGCGCTCGCGGCCACCGGCCCGGCCACCGTGACGGCGCCCACGTTCGCGGCGGCCACCTGGCCGACCGGCGTCACGACGTCGGCCTTGAACGACATCGAGGTGGAGCCCGGGGTGAAGGTCAGCCGGGCGAAGCCGTCGAGCGACGCCGTCGAGGTGGCGAACTGGGTCCACGTGCTGCCGGTCCTGGCCTTGGCGAAGAACCGGACCTCCGCGCCAGGGACGGCCGTGCCGGCTGCGCTGACCTTGACCGACGTGGCGACCTTGCCGTTGACCGGCACGGTGAGCTTGTCGTAGCTCAGCGAGGCCTGCACCGAGCCCAGCGCCCGCCCCTCCCAGACCGACGACAGCGTCGAGACGGACGCCGTAGCGACGGTGGTGGGGATGGTGGCGGCCTGGGCGGAGTTCACGGCCAAGACGCTCAGCGGGAGGCTGCAGGCGGCGGCCGCAGTGGCCAGCACGCGTCGGGAGGCAGCCGAAGTGGTACGAGCAGACATGCAACATCCCTTCCGCACGCCTGCGAGGTCAGCTGTCGGGTTCGGGCGGGAAGGTGCCCGGTCGGCCGGCCCAGTACGTCAGGCCGGTCGGCTTAACCCCAAGACCACTTCCGGCAAGCCGGTCGCGGTCAGTCCGCAAGGGACGGTTGGGTCCCCCGCTCCTGCCCAGTACGTCTTTGAGGGGGCCCGGTACCGGTGGGCAGGACTTGGCGTTGCCGGCCGGGCCATTCGGTTCGCCCGGCAGGAGCCGGGCACCGACAGACCATGCCATGGTCACCATTTCGTTACCAAAGATTTGATCTGTGACGTAGGTCACACTGGGGTTGGCGAGGGGTCGTGAGGGGAAAGGGCGGCGCGCCTGTGCACGATGCTCCGGGCGGGCGCTAGCGTCGGCGGCGGCGGCCCCAGCCGCCGCCGCGCTGGCCACCAGCCGCGGCCGACGCGATCAGGGAGTGACCATGCCGGGGTTCCAGCCGCTGCCCGCCGGCCAGATGACCTGGACCAGGAACATCCTCGGGTCGGAGGTGACCCGCCTGCACACCAACGGCGCCGTGCTCACCGTGGTGCACGGCAAGGCCGGCGACCTGGTCCCCGCCCACGGCTACACGCACGGCAGCGTCACCTACGTCGTGTCCGGCCGGCTGGAGATCGACGGGCACGTCCTGGGCCCCGGCGACGCCGGCTCCTACCGGCCCGGCACCGGCTACTTCGCCGTGAAGTTCCTGGAGGACTCGGTGTACCTGGTGGCCCGCACCGCCGAGGACGAGCTCACCGTGCCGGACATCGGCGAGCGGGCCGCGGCCCACCTCGACGCCTGAACGACCGCACCGGGCGCTACAGCGTGCGCGGCCCGTCGTCGGTGAGCTCGACCACCCGGTAGCCCGACACCACGATGTCCCGCGGCCAGTCCCCCGCCGGGAGCCCGGCCTTGCGCCACAGCGCACTGACGAACTGGGCCGGGTCGGGCAGCTGCTCCCACACCGAGGGCAGCAGGGTGGCCCGCCGGGGCAGACCGCGGGCGGTGGCCTCGACGAGCAGCCCGTCCACCCCGGCCGCCACCTGCTCGACCAGCTCGGTCACCGACTCGGCCACCACTTCGGACAGCGGCCCCAGCATGGACACGTGGATGGTCATGACGGAGTAGTCCGCGACGGTCACCGCGGGCAGCCGCGGGTCCTCGAACGCCGCACCCACCGCATGGACGGCGACGTCGACGGCCAGCGACCGGTGGGCGCGCAGGGTGCCCACGCACCCCAGCAGCTGCTCCTCCCTGCGCAAGGTGACGAAGGTGGCCCCGGGCTGCCGCAGCGCAGCAGGCAGGACGCTCAGGTCCGGTGCCCTCCACCGACCGCTCCGCAGCACCTCGGCGATGGCCGCGGCGGCGATGTCGAGCAGCAGCCGTCGCTCGTTGGCCACGATCAGCTCGGTCATGGCCGGTCCACGACCGCGAACGCGCCGTAGCCGACCACCCGGTCCCGCGGCCCGGCGGTGTCCCCGGACGAGCGCAGGTCGAGCAGCCGCACGCCGGCCCCTTGCCGCCCCGCCAGCGTCAACAGCCCGCGCAGCGCATAGGCCCCGCAGGCGTCGCGGTCGCCGATGTCCTCGGGTCGGACGCCGACGACCGCCTCCGCCGTCCGGGTGTCCAGCCGGCGCGCGGTCGCGTAGTCCTCGTAGTGCGACAGGTCAGTGCTGACGACGACGAGAGTGCCGGGGTCGTCCCACCACAACTGCAGGACCTCGGCCACCGTCGCCGCCTCGGGCTGCCCCACCAGCAGCGGCAGCACCGGTACGTCGCCCAGGCAGCGCTGCAGGAACGGCAGCTGCACCTCCAGGCTGTGCTCGGGCCGGTGCGCCTCGTCGTCCACTGCGACCGCAGCTGACGCGGCCAGCGCCTGCTCGCGCGCACCGGCGTCCACCGGCACCCGGCCCAGTGGCGTGTCGAACGCGGCCACCGAAGGCACCGCGAGGCCGGGCACCCAGGAGAAGTGCGCGGGCCCCAGCAGCACGACCCGTTCGACCGTTCCGGCCCGGGCTGCCACCAGCCGGTAGGAGCTGCCGGCCACCGGCCCGGAGTACACGTACCCGGCGTGCGGCGCCACGACCGCGTGCGGTGCCGGTGCCTCCCCCAGCCCCTCGGCCAAGGAGCGGTCCACGTCGGCCGCGAGCACGGCGGGGTCGGCCGGGTAGAAGCGCCCGGCGACCGCGGGCGGGCGGACGGCGGTCGCGGTCATGCCCGGTCACCCGAGTCGAAGTCGGACAGCCGGACCGGCTGCCTGCGGTTGCCCCAGTCCCCCGGCGGCCCGTCGAAGACACCCGCCACGGCCGTGCCGCACGACGTGCAGCGGCCGTCGTCGGTCAGCCGCCAGCCGCCGATCCGGTACCCGAGCCGCTCGACCACCCGGGTGCCGCAGCCGGGGCAGTACGTGGCGGCGCCGTCCGCGTCAGCCACGTTGCCGGTGTAGGCGTAGTGCACCCCGTTGCCCAGGGCGATCTCCCGGGCCCGCCGGACGGTCGCCAGCGGGGTCGGGGGGACATCGAGCATCTTGAAGTCGGGGTGGAAGGCGGTGAAGTGCATGGGCACGTCCGGACCGAGGGTGTCGACCACCCAGCGGGTCATCGCGTCCAGCTCGGCCCCGGAGTCGTTGAGCCCCGGGATGAGCAAGGTGGTGAGCTCGACCCACACGGTCGTCTCGTGGACGAGGTACTCCAGGGTGTCCAGCACCGGCCGCAGCCGGCCGCCGCAGACCCGGTGGTAGAAGTCCTCGGTGAAGCCCTTCAGGTCGACGTTCGCAGCGTCGAGATGGCCGAAGAAGTCCCGTCTGGGCTCCGGCTCGACGTAGCCGGCGGTCACCGCCACCGACCGGATGCCGCGCGCCCGGCAGGCGTCGGCGACGTCCATGGCGTACTCCAGGAAGATCACCGGGTCGTTGTACGTGAAGGCGACGCTGCGGCAACCGAGGTCCTGGGCCGCGCGCGCGATGGTCGCGGGGGATGCCGAGTCGGCGAGGGTGTCCATCTCGCGGGACTTGGAGATGTCCCAGTTCTGGCAGAACCGGCAGGTCAGGTTGCAGCCAGCCGTGCCGAAGGACAGCACCGCGGTGCCGGGCAGGAAGTGGTTGAGCGGCTTCTTCTCGATCGGGTCGACGCAGTAGCCGCTGCTGCGGCCGTAGGTGGTCAGCACGATGGCGTCGCCCTGGCGGGCGCGCACGAAGCACAGCCCGCGCTGTCCCTCGTGCAGGCGGCAGGCCCGCGGGCACACGTCGCACTGGATGCGACCGTCCCCGAGGCGGTGCCAGTAGCGGGTCCGCACGGCCGACGACGCGTCAATGATGTGCATGGCCACACCTCCACCGACCCCTCCAGTCCATCCCGCGCACCCGCCAGTGGCAAGGGACGGAAGGCCGCAGTAGCGTCGCCCGGATGCGCATCCTGGTGGCCGGAGGAACCCGCTTCATCGGCCGGCTGTTCGTCGAGGCCGCGCTCGGACGAGGGCACGAGGTGACACTGCTGCACCGCGGGGCCAGCGGCGAGGACCTGTTCCCGCAAGCCGAGCACCGGCACACCGACCGCGACGGCGACCTGGGGGTGCTCGCGGGCGGCCGGTGGGACGCGACCGTCGACATCAGCGCCTACTTCTCGCGGCAGGTGCGCTCGCTCGCGGCGGCGCTCGACGGCCGTGGCAGCCGCTACACCTACGTCTCGTCGATCTCGGCGTACGCCGACCCGGCCGGCCCGGGCACGGTGGAGGGCTCCCCGCTCCTGGAGCCGGCCGCCGACGACGTCGACCAGATCACGGCCGAGTCGTACGGGCGGCTCAAGGTCTCCTGCGAGCTGGCCGCCGCCGAGCTGTTCACCGACGGGCTGCTCGTCGTGCGCCCGACGTACGTGGTGGGGCCGTACGACACGACCGGCCGGTTCACCTGGTGGGTGCTGCGGATGGCAGGCGGCGGACGAGTGCTGGCCCCTGGCGCACCGGACCTGCCGATCCAGGTGATCGACGGGCGGGACATGACCACCTGGATGCTCGACCTCGTGGAGCGCCGAGCCACCGGGGCGTTCCACGCGGCCAGCCCGCGGCCGCCGCACGGCTTCGGCGACCTGCTGGCCGCGGTGGGCGACGCGGTGGCACCCGCGGGGACGTCCCTCACCTGGGTCGACGAGGCGTTCCTGCTGGACGCCGGCGAGGACGGCGGCTCGCTGCCCCTCTGGCCGGGCGGGGACCCTGGTCGCTGGGCCAACGCGGTGGACCCCTCGGCGGCGTACGCCAGCGGCCTGGCGCCGCGCCCGCTGGCCGACACGGTGCGCGACACCCTGGCCTGGGCCCGCGCCGCGGACCAGCCGACCCGCGACGGCGTCGGCCTGACCCCGGCCCGGGAGACCGAGCTGCTGGCCCGCTGGCGGGCGCGCGGCTGACCTGCGCCGGACCCCCGGACCGCGGTCGCTGGCATCGGCCGGCATGGGGGACACTGGAAGCAGCAGGGGCCTGGAACCGTGTGCAGGGACATGGCTGCCCCCGGCCCGAGAGGACTCCCATGCGGGGCAACGCCGTCTACCGACACACGAACACCGTCATCGTCTCCGTCGCCGCCGTCGATGCCCCCGAGGTGGTGACCTCGGCCGAGTTCGACGAGCGGCTCTCCGCCACCTACGAGCGGCTGGGGCTGCGGCCCGGGCTGCTGGAGTCGGTGGCCGGGATCCGGGAGCGTCGCTGGTGGCCCGAGGGCGTGTCGTTCACCGACGCGGCCACCTTGGCCGGCGCGAAGGCGCTCGCCGAGTCCGGCGTCGAGCCCGGGCAGATCGGGCTGCTCATCGACACCTCGGTGTCCCGGGAGAACCTCGAGCCGTCCGCCGCCGTCGCGGTCCACCACCAGCTCGGGCTGCCGTCGTCCTGCCTGAACTTCGACCTGGCCAACGCCTGCCTCGGGTTCGTCAACGGCATGCACCTGGCCGGGACCATGATCGACGCAGGGCAGATCGACTACGCCCTGATCGTGGACGGCGAGGGCAGCCGGCAGCCGCAGGAGGCGACCCTGGCCCGGCTGGCCCGCGAGGAGACCACCGTGGCCGACGTCTTCGCCGAGTTCGCCACCCTCACCCTGGGCTCGGGGGCGGCCGCCATGGTGCTGGGTCGGGCCGACCGCCACTCCGACGGGCACCGGCTCATCGGCGGCGTGGCCAGGGCCGCGACCGAGCACCACACCCTGTGCGTCGGCAGCCTCGAGAAGATGACGACCGACACCAAGGCGCTGCTGGACGCCGGCCTCAACCTGGGCGAGGAGGCCTGGCTGGAGGCCAAGGAGGAGTTCGACTGGCAGGGCATGGACTGCTACGTCATGCACCAGGTGTCTCAGGTGCACACCAGCCTGCTCTGCGCCCGCCTCGGGATTGACCCCGACCACGTGCCGCTCACCTACCCGACCCTGGGCAACATGGGCCCCGCGTCGGTGCCGTTCACCCTCGCCACCCAGGCGGCCCAGCTCTCCCCCGGCGACCGGGTCCTCACCATGGGCATCGGCTCCGGCCTCAACACCTCGTGCACCGAGATCCACTGGTGACCGCGGGGCCGGCCGCCACCACGGGCCAGCCCGCCCTGCTGCCCCCGCCGGGGCTCGCCGAGCTCGACCCCGCCTGGTCGCGGCTGGTCGAGGCCGTCGACGCGGACGGCGTCCGGCGCACCTGGCACCTGCTGGACAACCAGGTCGCCGACCCGGTCGGCACCCTGCTGTGCGTGCACGGCAACCCGACCTGGTCTTACCTGTGGCGCCGGGTGCTCGCGGCGCCGCCCGCCGGGTGGCGGGTGGTCGCCGTGGACCAGCTGGACATGGGCTTCTCCGAGCGCACCGGCACGGTCCGCGGGCTGGCCCGGCGCGTCGACGACCTGGGCCGGGTGAGCGACGCGCTGGGCCTCACCGGCCCGGTGGTCACGGTCGCCCACGACTGGGGCGGCCCGGTCTCGCTCGGCTGGGCGCTCGCGCACCGCGAGCAGGTCGCCGGGATGGTGCTCGCGAACACCGCCGTCCACCAGCCGGCCGGGGCGGCCGCCCCGTCGCTGATCCGGCTGGCCCGCACCCCCGGGGTCCTGCGGACCGCGTGCGTGACCACCCCGACCTTCCTGCGCGGGGCGCTGGCCATGGCCGAGCCCCCGCTCAGCCCAGGTGTCCGGGCCGGCTTCGCGGCGCCGTACGGCTCGGCCGCGCGGCGCGCCGCCATCGGTGCGTTCGTCGCGGACATCCCGCTGGCCCCCGAGCACCCCAGCGCCGCGGCCCTGGACGACGTGGCGAACCGGCTGGGCGAGCTGGCCGACCGGCCGGCGCTGCTGCTGTGGGGACCGGAGGACCCGGTCTTCGCCGACCGCTACCTGCGCGACCTCCTCGCGCGGCTGCCGCACGCCGACGTGCACCGCTTCGAGGGTTCGAGCCACCTGGTCACCGAGGACCCCCGGGCCGCCGGTGCGGTCCGGGCCTGGGTCGAGTCGCTGGGCGAACGGCGTCCGGCGGCCCCGGCGGCTGCGGACCCGGTGGCCCGCCGCCCCATGGGTGCTGCGCTGGCCGAGCGCCTGGCCGACCCCGCGCCGGCGCTGGTCGAGCAGGGCGCCCACCCGCGGGTGATCAGCTGGTCGACGCTGGCCGGGACCGTGGAACGGCTGGCCGCCGGGTTCGGCACGGCCGGGATCGCCCCCGGTGACCGGGTGGCGCTGCTGGTGCCCCCGGGGGCAGACCTGACCGCGGCGCTGTACGCGTGCTGGCGGGTCGGCGCGGTGCCCGTGGTGGCCGACGCGGGGCTGGGCGCCAGGGGCATCGGCCGGGCCCTGCGGGGCGCCGGGCCGGACCACCTGATCGGCGTGCCGAAGGCGCTGGCCGCCGCGCGGGCGCTGCGCTGGCCGGGCCGGGCCGTGGTCGCGGGGCCCACCTCACGGGCCCAGCTGCGGGTGCTCGGCGCCGCGCTGTCGCTGGCCGACATCGCCCGGCTCGGCGAGGGGGCACCGCCTCCCCCGTGGCCGGGGCCGGACGACGACGCCATCGTCGTGTTCACCTCGGGGGCCACCGGGCCGGCCAAGGGGGTGGTCTACCGGCACCGTCAGCTGGAGGCGCAGCGCGACGCACTCGTGCGCACCTACGCGATCACGGCCGCGGACAGCATCGCGTCCGCCTTCGCGCCGTTCGCGCTGTTCGGCCCGGCGCTGGGGGTCACCTCGATCGCGCCCGAGATGGACGTCACCCGGCCGGCCACGCTCACCGCGCGCGCTCTGGCGGACGCCGTCGCGGCCGTCGACGCCACCGTGGCCATCGCCTCGCCCGCCGCGCTGGTCAACGTGGTGGCCACCGCCGGGGACCTCGACGACCGGCAGCGCCGAGCGCTAGCCGGGACCCGGCTGCTGCTCTCCTTCGGGGCCCCCGTGCCGGCGGACCTGCTGCGCTCGGCACTGGCCCTCATGCCGGCGGCTCAGGCACACACCCCCTACGGGATGACCGAGGCGCTGCCGGTCACCGACGTCGACCTGGCCATGATCGAGGCGGCCGGGCCGGGGAACGGGGTCTGCGTCGGGCTGCCGGTCTCCGGCGTCCGGGTCGCGCTCTCCCCCCTCGGGCCGGACGGCGCGGCGACCGGACCGCTCACCAGCGAGGCCGGGGTGACCGGTGAGATCTGCGTCGCCGCCGACCACCTGAAGGACCACTACGACCGGCTCTGGTTCACCGAGCAGGACAGCCGGGACGGCGAGTGGCACCGCACCGGTGACGTCGGCCACCTCGACGAGCACGGCTGGCTGTGGGTCGAGGGCCGGCTGGGGCACGTCATCCCGACGGCGGACGGCGTGGTGACGCCGGTCGGCGTGGAGCGGCAGACGGAGAGCGTCGACGGCGTGGCCCGGGCGGCCGCCGTCGGGGTCGGGCCGACCGGGGCCCAGCAGGTGGTGGTTGTTGTCGAGCGGGCCGGGCCGGCCGAACGCCGAGCCGACGGGCCGCTCGTCGTTGGCCCGCTCGCGGACGCGGTGCGGGCCGCGGTGTCGGTGCCGGTGGCCGCCGTCCTCGCCGTCCCTGGCCTGCCGGTGGACATCCGGCACAACTCCAAGATCGACCGCGTGCGGGTGGCGGCCTGGGCCGAGCGAGTGCTCGCCGGGAGCCGGGCCGGGCGGCCGTGAGGGTCCTGGTCACCGGGGCCAGCGGCCTGCTGGGCGGCGGCGTGGCCCGCGCGCTGGCCGAGCGCGGGGACGATGTCACCGTGTTCCAGCGGCGGCCGTCCGGCCTGCCCGTTCGGGAGGTGCTCGGCGACGTCACCGACGCGGACGCCGTGCGGGGGGCCGCCGCGCGCGTCGACGCCGTCGTGCACCTGGCGGCCCGGGTGTCGATGACCGGTGCCTGGGCGCTGTTCGAGGCGGCCAACGTGCGGGGCACCGCGCACGTGGTCGAGGCCGCCCGCGGAGCCGGGGCGAGTCGGTTCGTCCAAGTGTCGTCGCCCTCGGTGGCGCACGCGGGCCGTTCGCTCGTCGGTGCGCCCGCGGGCCCGGCCGACCCGGAGCACGCCCGCGGACCGTACGCCCGGAGCAAGGCCAGGGCCGAGCGACTCGCCCTGGCCGCCGACGCGCCCGGCTTCGCCGTGGTCGCCGTCCGGCCGCACCTGGTGTGGGGCCCCGGCGACACCCAGCTCGTGGGGCCGATCGTGGAGCGGGCCCGGCGGGGCCGGCTGGCCCTGGTCGGCGGCGGGACCGCGCTGATCGACACGACCTACCTGGACAACGCGGTCGCCGCGATCGTGGCCGGGCTGGACCGAGCGGACGACGCGCACGGGCAGGCCCTGGTCGTCTCCAACGGCGAACCGAGGACGGTCCGGGAGACAGTGGCCCGCATCTGCGCAGCCGCGGGGGTCCCGGCGCCGCGGCGATCGGTGCCGTTCCCCGTCGCCCGCGCGGCCGGTGCTGCCGCGGAGGCGGCCTGGCGGCTGCTGCGCCGCACCGACGAGCCGCCGATGACCCGGTTCCTCGCCGAGCAGCTGGCCACCGCGCACTGGTTCGACCAGCGGCGCACCCGGGAGGCGCTCGGCTGGCAGCCCACGGTGAGCCTGGACGAGGGCTTCGAGCGGCTGGCCTCCTGGTACCGCTCCGGCGCGCGCTAGCCGACTGAACATGGTCAAGTTCTCAACCAATGGGGACTTCTGGCCTGTCCGTCTGGGGACGCCCCTGAGGTAGACAGAGAAGCGGCGCCCGGAGCCGGGCGACCGGAGGAGGACGCCGCATGTTCCAGGTCCGCATCCACGGACGTGGTGGCCAGGGCGTGGTGACAGCAGCGGAGCTGCTCTCGGTCGCCGCGTTCATCCAGGGCCAGCACGCCCAGGCCTTCCCGAGCTTCGGCTCGGAGCGAACCGGTGCGCCGGTCGTCTCGTTCTGCCGCATCGACGACCACGAGATCCGGGTCCGCGAACCGATCATGCAGCCGGATGCGCTGATCGTGCAGGACCCCACCCTGCTGCAGCAGGTGGACGTGTTCAGCGGACTGCAGCCCGACGGCTACATGCTGATCAACTCCAGCCGCAGCTTCGACGAGCTGGGGCTGGCCGAGTTCGTTCAGGGCTTCCGGCGTGACCGGCTGCTCACGGTGCCCGCCACCGAGCTGGCCATGAAGCACATGGGACGCCCGCTGCCCGGCGCGGTGCTGCTCGGCGGGTTCGCCGCCATCACCAGCCTGGTGTCCTTCGGCGCGGTGGCCGCCGCGATCCGGGAACGGTTCACCGGCGCGCTGGCCGACGGCAACGTGGCCGGCGCCGTCGAGGCCTACGAGTACGTGAAGAACGAGATCCAGGAGCTGGCCAATGCTCAAGCAGGTTGAGGGCTCGAAGGCCGTCGCTGACGCCGTCGCACTGTCCCGGCCGGAGGTGATCTGCGCCTACCCGATCTCGCCGCAGACGCACATCGTCGAGGCGCTCAGCGCCAAGGTGAAGTCCGGCGAGCTGACCCCGTGCGAGTTCGTCAACGTTGAGTCCGAGTTCGCCGCGATGTCGGTGGCCATCGGCGCCTCGGCGGCCGGCGCCCGCGCCTACACGGCCACCGCCAGCCAAGGGCTGCTGTTCATGGTCGAGGCGGTCTACAACGCGTCCGGCCTCGGGCTGCCGATCGTCATGACCGTGGCCAACCGGGCCATCGGCGCGCCGATCAACATCTGGAACGACCACAGCGACTCGATGAGCCAGAGGGACTCCGGCTGGATCCAGCTGTACGCCGAGACCAACCAGGAGGCGCTGGACCTGCACATCCAGGCGTTCAAGCTGGCCGAGGAGCTCTCGCTGCCCGTCATGGTGTGCATGGACGGCTTCATCCTCACCCACGCCGTGGACCGGGTGGACATCCCCTCGCAGGAGCAGGTCGACGAGTTCCTGCCGCCGTACCACCCCCGGCAGGTCCTCGACCCCGACGAGCCGATCTCGATCGGCGCCATGGTGGGGCCCGAGGCGTTCATGGAGGTGCGCTACCTGGCGCACGCCAAGCAGATGCAGGCCCTGGAGCGGATCCCGACCATCGCCGAGGAGTTCGAGCGCGAGTTCGGCCGCAAGTCCGGCGGGCTGATCCGCCCCTACCGCTGCCAGGACGCCGAGACCATCGTGGTCGCGCTCGGCTCGGTTCTCGGCACCATCAAGGACGTCGTGGACGAGCTGCGCGAGCAGCACCTGCGGATCGGCGTCCTCGGCATCACGTCGTTCCGGCCGTTCCCGCTGGAGGCGGTCCGTGAGGTGCTCGACCAGGCCGATCGGGTCGTCGTCCTGGAGAAGGCCCTGGCCGTGGGCATCGGCGGGATCGTCGCGGCCAACGTCCGGATGGCGCTGTCCGGGATCCGCATCCGCGGCTACACGGTGATCGCCGGCCTGGGCGGCCGGCCGATCACCAAAGAGTCGCTGCGCCGGCTGTTCCTGGAGGCCCGGGACGACAAGCTGGAGCCGCTGACCTTCCTGGACCTCGACCACGAGCTGGTCGAGGCCGAGCTGCAGCGCACCCGCGAGAGCCGCCGGTCGGGTCCCTCGGCCGAGAACATCCTGCGAGACGTCGGTGCCGTGTCGGCCCGGATCGGGTGGTGAGCCAGCTGTGACCGCAGTCCCGCTGAAGTTCTACCAAGTCGGCAGCTTCGCCGTCGGCAACCGGCTGGTCGACCCCGAGCAGAGGTCGGTCCAGTCCGACACCGACCGCACCAACGCGATCAACTCCGGCCACCGCGCCTGCCAGGGCTGCGGCGAGGCGCTCGGGGCGCGCTACGCCCTGGACGCCGCGATGCGGGCCACCGACGGCAAACTGGTCGCGGTCAACGCGACCGGCTGCCTCGAGGTGTTCTCCACGCCGTACCCGGAGACCTCGTGGCAGATCCCGTGGATGCACTCGCTGTTCGGCAACGCCCCCGCGGTCGCCACCGGGGTGGCCGCGGCGCTGAAGGCCAAGGGCCGCACCGAGGTGCGGGTCATCGGCCAGGGCGGTGACGGCGGCACCGTCGACATCGGCTTCGGCACGCTGTCCGGGATGTTCGAGCGCGGCGACGACGTGCTCTACCTCTGCTACGACAACGAGGCCTACATGAACACCGGCGTCCAGCGGTCCGGCGCCACTCCGCCGGCCGCGCGGACGGCGACCACCCAGGCCGTCGGCCCCGAGCCGGGCAACGTGTTCGGGCAGGGCAAGAACCTGCCGCTCATCGCGATGGCCCACGAGATCCCGTACGTGGCCACCGCCACCGTCTCCGAGCTGCGCGACCTCGAGGCGAAGGTGACCAGGGCCATGGAAATCCGCGGCCCGCGCTACATCCACATCCTGGTGCCGTGCCCGCTGGGCTGGGGCAGCGCCTCCTGCGACACGATCAAGCTGGCCCGACTGGCCAAGGAGACCGGGCTGTTCCCGGTCTTCGAGGCGGTCGACGGCGAGGTGGTCAGCGTCTCCAAGATCCGGCACCGGACGCCGGTCGAGGAGTACCTGAAGCCGCAGCGCCGGTTCGCCCACCTGTTCGGCAAGAACCCGCGGCCCGACGTCGTCGCCCGGCTGCAGGCCATCGCCGACCGCAACATCAAGCGGTTCGGACTGCTCGACGAGGACTCCGAGGAAGCCCAGTGATGGACAAGCCGTTCGCGATCACGCTCGACGTCGGCTCGAGCCTGGCCAACAAGACCGGGTCGTGGCGCACCGAGCGACCGGTCTACATCGACCGGATGCCCCCGTGTGCTCAGGCTTGCCCGGCCGGGGAGAACATCCAGCTGTGGCTGTACAAGGCCGAGGACGGCGGGTACGAGAGCTCCTGGCGGCAGATCATGGCCGACAACCCGCTGCCTGCGATCATGGGCCGGGTCTGCTACCACCCGTGCCAGACGGCCTGCAACCGCGCCGAGCTGGACCAGGCCGTGGGCATCAACTCGGTCGAGCAGTTCCTCGGCGACCTGGCCATCGACAAGGGCTGGACGGTGCCGGTCGAGGCGCCGCCGTCCGGCAAGAAGGTGCTCGTCGTCGGCTCCGGCCCGTCCGGGCTGTCCGCGGCGTACCACCTCACCCTGCTCGGACACCGGGTCACGATCTACGAGGCGGGCCCCAAGGCCGGCGGCATGATGCGCTTCGGCATCCCCCAGTACCGGTTGCCGCGCACGGTGATCGACGCCGAGGTGGACCGGATCGTGGCCATGGGCGTGACCCTCGAGCTAGAGCACCGGGTCGACGACATCCGGGCGGCCATGCACGACGGCGGCTTCGACGCGGCCTTCCTGGCCGTGGGCGCACACATCGGCAAGCGGGCCTACATCCCGGCCGGCGAGTCGGCGAAGATCCTGGACGCCGTCACGCTGCTGGCCAGCATGGAGGGTGAGGACAAGCCGCTGCTGGGCCGCCGGGTCGTGGTCTACGGCGGTGGCAACACGGCCATGGACGCCGCCCGCACCGCCAAGCGGCTCGGCGCGGAGGAGGCCATCGTCGTCTACCGGCGCACCCGCGAGCGGATGCCCGCGCACGACATCGAGGTCGAGGAGGCCCTCGAGGAGGGCGTCCTGATGCGCTGGCTGTCCACCATCAAGCACGCCGACAGCGGCAAGCTGACCATCGAGAAGATGGAGCTGGACGAGACCGGGTTCCCGCAGCCCACCGGTGAGCTCGAGGAGCTCGAGGCCGACTCCCTGGTGCTGGCCCTGGGCCAGGACGTCGACCTGTCGTTGCTCGACGGCGTCCCGGGGCTCGAGGTCGACGACGGCGTCGTCCAGGTGGGCCCGAACCTGATGACCGGCTATCCCGGGATCTTCGCGGGCGGCGACATGGTGCCGTCGGAGCGCACGGTCACCGTGGCCGTCGGGCACGGCAAGAAGGCGGCCCGGCACATCGACGGGTGGCTGCACGGCCAGGAGTACGTGCCCCCGCCCAAGCACCCGGTGGCCACCTTCGACCTGCTCAACACCTGGTATTACGCGGACGCCCCGAAGACCGTGCGCCCCCGGCTGGACGCCGCCCGCCGGACCTCGACGTTCGACGAGGTGGTCTCCGGGCTGGACGAGTCCACGGCGCTGTTCGAGGCTCGCCGCTGCCTGTCCTGCGGCAACTGCTTCGAATGCGACAACTGCTACGGCGTCTGCCCGGACAACGCGATCACCAAGCTGGGCCCCGGCAAGCGGTTCGAGATCGACCTGGACTACTGCAAGGGCTGCGGCATCTGCGTGGCCGAGTGCCCGGCCGGCGCAATTGAGATGGTGCCGGAGACGATCTGACGGCATCCTGCGGTGATGGCCTGGACCATCACCGAGGACGTCGAGGAGTACGCGACCGCGGTCGCGCCCCTGCTGGGGGCCGAACCCGAGCGCTTCACCATCGGCCTCACCGTGGTCGAGAACGCGCGGGTGCGCACGAGTTCGCTGGCCGAGTGGTTCGCCTGGTGGACCGGCCCGGACGGTGCCGTGACCGGCGCGGTGTCGCGCACCGCGCCGTACGCGTTGCTGCTCGAGGCGGCACCGGACGAGTCACTGCGGCCGCTGATCGAGGCGGTGCGCGGCTCGGGGCGCGAGTTGACCGGGGTGAACGGGCCGACCGAGCTGTCCGCCCAGTTCGCGGCGCTGGCGACCTCCGGCACCGACCGGCGTGCGGTGCTGAAGCTCGCCACCCGGCTGTTCCGGCTGACCGACCTGGTGGACCCGGCGCCGCTTCCGGAGGGGCACGCCCGGCCGGCCACCCTGGACGACCTGCCGCTGGTGCTGCGCTGGTCGCAGGAGTTCCAGGACGAGATCGGGGAGCCCGGTGGCCCGGACCAGGACCCTGCCGTGCGCGAGCGGGCCGCGCGAGAGCGGTACTGGCTGTGGTCCGGGCCGACCGGTGAGCCGGTGGCACTGGCCGGGCTGACCCCGCCGGCCGCCGGCGTGGTGCGGGTCGGCCCGGTGTACACACCCGTGGGGTCACGCCGGCTGGGCTACGGCGGCGGGGTCACCCATGCGGTCAGCCGGGCTGCCCTGGACGCCGGGCAGCGGGTGGTGCTGTTCACGGACCTGGCCAACCCGACGTCGAACGCCCTGTACCCGCGGCTGGGGTACCGCCCGGTGACCGACCGGGCCACGTTCGTCTTCGAGTGAGCCCCAGGCGTAGAGTCGCCGTCCCGTGTCGACGTCCACGCTGCACATCCGCAGCTTCCACCCGCGCCGCGGCCGGCTCAGCGCGCTGGCCGCCGACACCACCGCCCGGCTGTGGCCCCGGTTTGGCGTCGACGTCGACGGCCGCCCGCTGGACCTGACCGCGCTGTTCGGCCGGCCGCTCCCCGTCGTGCTCGAGATCGGCTTCGGCACCGGCGAGGCCACCGCGGCCATGGCCGCCGCCGAACCGGACGTCGGCGTGCTGGGGGTGGAGGTCCACACCCCGGGGATCGGACGGCTGCTGCACCTGGCCGAGCGGCAGGGGCTGACCAACGTCCGGGTGGCCCGAGGCGATGCGGTCGAGCTGGTCCGCGACATGCTGCCGGCGGAGTCGCTGGCCGGAGCACGGATCTTCTTCCCCGACCCCTGGCCGAAGGCCCGGCACCACAAGCGCCGACTGGTCAGCCCGTGGTTCATGGAGCTGCTGGCGTCCCGGCTCGCTGCCGGCGCGGTCCTGCACCTGGCCACCGACTGGCCGGACTACGCCGCCTCGATGCGGGAGGTGCTCGACGCCGGGTCGTCGTCCACCGCGCTGGTCGGCGGCGGCGTCCCTCGGCCGGGCTGGCGGCCGCTGACCCGGTACGAGCAGCGCGGCCTGACCCACGGCCACGAGGTGGTGGACCTCAGGTACACCAAGACCGCGCCCGCGTAGTCAGCTGCGCGGGAGCAGGACTCGGAAGGTGGCGCCCGCGCCCGGCTCGGTGTCCAGCTCCACCCGGCCGCCGTGCGCGTGCACGATCGAGGCGACGATGGCCAGCCCCAGGCCGGTGCCTCCGTCGTCACGGGTGCGGGCGTCGTCGGTGCGGTAGAACCGCTCGAACACCCGGGCGGCCGCCTCCGGGGACAGCCCGGGACCCTGGTCGGCCACCTCCAAGACGGCCGTGGGCGGGTCCTCCTGGGTGCGCAGCCGGACGCAGACGGTGGCGTCCACCGGGGTGTGCCGAAGCGCGTTGCCCATCAGGTTCGCGATCACCTGCCGCAGCCGCGGCTCGTCCCCGGTCACGACCGGGGGGTACGCCCCGGCCTGGACCTCCAGGGTGACCTTCCGCTCAGGGTGGCTGGCCTGAGCGTCGTGCACCGCGTCGGCGACCAGCTCGAGCAGGTCCACCGGGTGCGCTGCCAGTGGCTGCTGCTGGTCCAGCCGGGCCAGCAGCAGCAGGTCGTCGACGAGCAGGCCCATGCGGGCGGCCTCGCCGCCGATGCGGTCCATCGCGCGGTCCACGCCGGACCGCTCGGGCAGCGCGCCCTGCTGGTACAGGTCGGCGAAGCCGCGGATCGAGGTCAGCGGCGTGCGCAGCTCGTGGCTGGCATCGGCCACGAACCGGCGCATCCGCTGCTCGGACGCGCGGGCGGCGGCCTCCGACTCGGCCTGCACCTGGAACGACGACTCGATGCGGTCGACCATGCCGTTGAAGGACCGGGCCAGGCTGCCCACCTCGGTCCGCGGGTCCGCCTCCGGGACCCGGCGGGACAGCTCACCCGCGGCGATCACGCCGGCGGTGTGCTCGACCTGGCGCAGCGGCCGCAGGCTGCGCCGGACCACCCAGTACGCCAGCAGGGCCAGCAGGAGCAGCAGGACCGCGCCGACCGCGAGCTCGACGGCGCGCAGCCGGCCCACGGTGGCCTCGACGCTGGCCAGGCTCTGCGCGACCATCACGCTGGCGTTGTTGCCGGGGACCTCGAGGGCGACCACCCGCCACGCTGTGCCTCCGTCGGTGGCCGGCACCGTGAACGGCTGGCCGCCCTGGGCCGCCACCTGGTCCAGGGTCCAGGTGGGCAGCGCCGGCGCGGCCCCCGGAGTCAGCGGGTTGCTGACGACGCCCAGCGACACGCCCGTGGCATCGGCGTAGCGGATGTAGAACTCCGACGGCGGGGCTGCGTCACCGGGTCGGCCGCCCGGCGGCGGGAAGCTGGACACCGGATGCCCCGCGGAGGACCCCGCCACGGACTGCAGCTGGCCGTCCACCCGCTCGAGCAGGTAGCCGCGCAGCACCGCCGTGGACGCCGCGCCGGCTGCCACCAGGGCCACCGCCACGAGCATCACCAGGATGACCACCAGCCGGATCCGCAGCGGCAGCCGGGCGGCCAGCGCGTGCAGGTGCTTCATCGGCGTGGGCGGCGCAGCACGTAGCCCACGCCGCGGACGGTGTGCAGCAGTCGTGGCTCGGTCGTGTCGATCTTGCGCCGCAGGTGCGAGATGTAGGACTCCACGACGTTGGCGTCGCCACCGAAGTCGTAGTGCCACACGTGGTCGAGGATCTGCGCCTTGGACAGCACCCGGCTCGGGTTCTCCATGAAGTAGCGCAGCAGCTTGAACTCGGTCGGGGACAGCCCGACCAGCTCCCCCGCCTTGGTGACCTCGTGGGCGTCCTCGTCGAGGGTGATGTCGACGAACACCATCGGCTCGGCGCCGGTCGCCCCCGCGGCCAGCCCGGATCGACGAAGCACGGCACGGATCCGGGCCACCAGCTCGCCGAGACTGAACGGCTTGGTGACGTAGTCGTCGCCACCGACGGTCAGCCCGGTGATGGTGTCCTCGGTGCTGTCCCGCGCGGTGAGGAACAGCACTGGGAACCGCAGTCCCTCGCTGCGCAGCCGGCGGACCACCTCGAACCCGTCGAGGCCGGGCATCATCACATCGAGCACGGCCAGGTCCGGCTGGTGCTCCCGGGCCAGCCGCAGGGCGTCCTGCCCGCCCCGGGCGGTCACCACCTCGAAGCCGGCGAAGCGCAGGCTCTCCGACAGCAGCTCGACGATGTTGGGCTCGTCGTCCACGACGAGCAGCCGAGCCTCGGGGCCTCTGTGGTCGCCGTTCATGGGGTCAGTCTGCGCTGTCAGGCTCCGGTCAGCCTGCACGAACCCTGGAGAAACGCTGAACGTCTTGGCGGCCAGCTCGAAGCACTACGGCAGCCTGCGTCCAGGGAACCGTCAGGTTCTGATCGAAGGCTGGGTTCCGTGACCACCACGACCGAGCCAGCTGCCGTGCGCGCCGCAGACTCCCCCCGGCCAACCCCGGCGATCGACCTCGTCGTCCCCGTGTACAACGAGGAGACCAACCTCGAGCCCAGCGTGCGGCGGCTGCACGCGTACCTCAGCGACGGGTTTCCGTTCAGCTTCCGGATCACCATCGCGGACAACGCCAGCACCGACCACACCTGGCAGGTCGCCCAGCGGCTGCAAGCGATGCTGCCGCATGTCCGCGCCGTCCACCTCGACGAGAAGGGACGGGGACGCGCGCTGCGCCAGGTCTGGTCGCACAGTGACGCCACCGTGCTCGTCTACATGGACGTCGACCTGTCCACCGACCTGGCCGCGCTGCTGCCACTGGTCGCACCAGTGCTCAGCGGGCACAGCGACGTCGCGATCGGGACCCGGCTGACCCCCTCGTCCCGGGTGGTCCGCGGGCCGAAGCGGGAGCTCATCTCGCGCACCTACAACCTGATCCTGCGGACCACGCTGGGCGCCCGGTTCTCCGACGCGCAGTGCGGGTTCAAGGCCATCCGGGCGGACCGGGCCGCCGAGCTGCTGCCGATGGTCGAGGACACCCAGTGGTTCTTCGACACCGAGCTGCTGGTGCTCGCCGAGCGCTCCGGGCTGCGCATCCACGA
This sequence comes from Actinomycetes bacterium, assembly GCA_036510875.1. Classification (NCBI taxonomy): domain Bacteria; kingdom Bacillati; phylum Actinomycetota; class Actinomycetes; species Actinomycetes bacterium. The sequence goes on along the minus strand of DATCDE010000207.1, from coordinate 1,553 downwards.
GGTGCCGGTCGACTGGGTGGACGATCCCGACTCGCGGGTCGACATCGTGAGCACCGCCGTCGCCGACCTCAAGGGCATCGCCCGGCTGGGCCGCGCGCTGGCCACCGGGAGGCTGCCGCTGAGGGCGCTGCGAGAGACCGCGGACGCCGAAGCGTCGGTGCGCGCGCCGGCCGACATCGTCAGCCAGCTGGTCCGGTTCGCGGTCATCGGGGTCGCGAGCACGGTCGCCTACCTGCTGCTGTACCTGCTGCTGGGCGGAGCCCTCTCCGCCCAGTGGGCCAACGCGCTGGCCCTGGTCACCACGGCGGTGCTCAACACCGCGGCGAACCGGAGGCTGACCTTCGGGGTCTCCGTGCGGGCCGGCCGGCGGCGGCACCAGGCGCAGGGCCTGGTCGTGTTCGGCATCGGCCTCGCGCTCACCAGCGGCTCGTTGGCGCTGCTGCAGGGGCTCGCCCCCAACGCCGGCCGGCTGTTCGAGGTCACCGTGCTCGTGGCCGCCAACGTGGCCGCCACCTTGGTGCGCTTCTTGCTGTTCCGCTCCTGGATGTTCCGCCGACCCACCACGTCCGCTCCCGCCCCGCATACCGAACTGAGGACCGCCCGTGACCACCGACGCGATGACCACCCCGGTGCAGCCGCTCGTCGAGCAGCCCGTCGGAGTGGGCGCCGCCCCTCCGCTGCCGACACCGTTCGAGCGGCCCGCTGACCCGCGCTGGGCCCGCCCCGCGCTGATCGTGCTGCTCGCCGCTACCGCGGTGCTGTACCTGTGGGGCCTTGGGGCCTCCGGGTGGGCGAACTCGTTCTACTCGGCCGCCGTCCAGGCCGGGTCGCAGAGCTGGAAGGCGCTGTTCTTCGGTTCCTTCGACGCCGCGAACCTGATCACTGTCGACAAGCCGCCGGCGTCCCTGTGGGTGATGGGCCTGTCGGCCCGGTTGTTCGGGGTCAACGCCTGGAGCATCCTGGCGCCGCAGGCGCTCATGGGCGTCGCGACCGTGGGCGTGCTGTACGCCGCCGTCCTGCGGTGGTTCGGAGCGGTGGCCGGGCTGATCGCCGGAGCGGCGCTCGCGCTGACCCCGGTCGCCACCTTGATGTTCCGGTTCAACAACCCGGACGCGATGCTCGTACTGCTCATGACCATCGGGGCCTACGCGATGGTCCGCGCGGTGGAGAAGGCGTCCACCCGGTGGCTGCTCATCTCGGCCGCCGTCATCGGGTTGGCGTTCCTGACCAAGATGCTGCAGGCCTACCTGGTGCTGCCCGGCTTCGTGTTCATGTACCTGGTCGCGGCGCCGACGTCGCTGCGCCGACGCTTCGGGCAGCTGTTCGGAGCGCTGGGCGTGCTGCTGGTGTCGTCCGGCTGGTGGGTCGCGGTGGTGGAGCTGTGGCCGGCCGGCTCGCGGCCGTTCGTCGGTGGCTCGCAGAACAACAGCGTGCTCGACCTGCTGTTCGGCTACAACGGGTTCGGCCGGCTGACCGGCAACGAGGACGGTAGCGTCACCGGTGGCGGCGGCGGGAACGTCGGCGGCAGGTGGGGACAGACCGGGCTGACCCGG
>DATCDE010000206.1 GCA_036510875.1 Actinomycetes bacterium | reverse complement strand
GTCAGCGCAGCGGCCAGGGTGCGGCCCAGCGCCGCCGCGAGCGGCAGCTCGACGACCGGCAGCGGCTCGGCCGCCCGGCCGGCCTCGGCGGCGACCGTCCGGGCCGGTTCCCAGTCGGTCGTCACTCGGCGACGTCGGGTGGCTGCGGCTGGTCCGGCGGCCAGGCCAGCGCCAGCCGGCTGGCGACCGCGGCGGCGTCGCGTACCGCCTCGGCGCCCCCGCCGCGCAGTGCGGCGGCGTAGCCGACGAGGAAGGTGGTGAGCGGCGCGGCCGGGCGGTCCACGTGGTGCGCGGCGTCGCGGGCCACGTCGAGCAGCAGCCGGACGTCGAGGTCCAGCGGGTCGAGGCCGAGCTCGGCGGCCAGCGCCGCCGTCCAGTCGTCCAGGGTCATGCCCCATCTTCTCGCGTCGTTGACGGTTGGGTGGTCGCTCATAGCAGCCCGAGTGCGTGCACCGACGGCGAAGTTGAGGCTAGTGTCAACTTTGTGCCGGTGCTGCGCTCCCACGTTGACGTCCGCTCGGAGACGTACGCCGCCAACCGGGCGGCCATGCAGGACGCCCTGGGCGAGGTCGCCCGGCTGCAGCAGCGGGCGGTGGACGGCGGCGGTGAGAAGGCGGTGGCCCGGCTGCGGTCCCGGGGCAAGCTGCTGCCGCGGGAGCGGATCGAGCTGCTGCTCGACCCCGGCTCGCCGTTCCTCGAGCTGTCCCCGCTCGCCGGGTACGGCACCGACGACCCGATCGGCGCCGGCATCGTGACCGGCATCGGGGTGGTCAGCCGGGTGGAGTGCCTCGTGATGGCCAACGACCCGACGGTCAAGGGCGGCGCCCAGGGGCCCACCTCGGTGGCCAAGGGGCTGCGGGCCATGGAGATCGCCAGAGCCAACCGGCTGCCGCTGGTCAACCTCACCGAGTCGGCCGGCGCGGACCTGCCCAAGCAGGCCCAGATCTTCGTGCCCGGCGGCGCCAGCTTCAAGAACCTCACCCAGCTGTCCGCGGCCGGCATCCCCACGGTCACCCTCGTGTTCGGCAGCTCCACGGCCGGCGGCGCGTACGTGCCCGGCATGAGCGACTACACGGTGCTGCAGAAGCAGGCCGCGCAGGTGTTCCTCGGCGGCCCGCCGCTGGTCAAGATGGCCATCGACGAGGACGCCGACGAGGAGGAGCTCGGCGGCGCCGAGATGCACGCGCGGACCTCCGGCCTGGCCGACTACCTCGGCCTGGACGAGCCGGACACCCTGCGGATCGGCCGCGACATCGTGGCCCATCTCAACTGGCACAAGCTCGGCCCCGGCCCGCGGACCGGCGACCCGGACCCGCCCGCCCACGACCCCGACGAGCTGCTCGGCATCGCCTCGGCCGACGTCCGGGTGCCGTTCGAGGTGCGCGAGGTGATCGCCCGGCTCGTCGACGGCAGCCGGTTCGAGGAGTTCAAGCCGCTCTACGGCAGCACCCTGGTGACCGGCTTCGCGCAGGTCTGCGGCTACCCGGTCGGGATCCTGGCCAACAACGGGATCCTGTTCAGCGAGGAGAGCCACAAGGGCGCCCAGTTCATCCAGCTGTGCAACCGGCACGAGGTGCCGATCCTGTTCCTGCAGAACATCACCGGCTTCATGGTCGGCACCCGCTACGAGCAGGGCGGCATCATCAAGGACGGCGCCAAGCTGATCAACGCGGTGTCCAACTCGACGGTGCCGCACCTGACCCTCATGGTCGGCGCGTCCTACGGCGCCGGGAACTACGGGATGAGCGGGCGGGCCTACGACCCGCGGTTCGTGTTCTCCTGGCCCAACCACCGGATCGCGGTCATGGGACCCAAGCAGCTGGCCGGGGTGCTCACCATCGTGGCCCGGCAGAAGACCGAGAAGGCCGGGCTGCCGTTCGACGAGGACCAGTTCGCGCCGATCCGCGACGCGTTCGAGGCTCAGGTGGAGAAGGAGTCCACCGCGCTGTACGCGACCGGACACCTGTGGGACGACGGGATCGTGGACCCCCGGGAGACCCGCACGGTGCTCGGCATCGCGCTGTCGGCGACGCACTCGGCGCCGGTGCAGGGCGCCACCTCCTACGGCGTCTTCCGGATGTGAGCGCCGTGACCCCCCCGCCCGCCGTGCTGCCCGCCGTCCCGCTTACCCGGCTGCTCGTCGCCAACCGTGGCGAGGTCGCCCGCCGGGTGTTCCGCACGGCGCACGAGCTCGGCCTGGCCACCGTCGCGGTCTACAGCGACCCGGACGCCGGCGAGCCGTTCGTCCGCGAGGCCGACACCGCGATCCGGCTGCCCGGGACCGCCGCGGCCGAGACCTACCTGGACGCGGCCGCGGTCATCGCCGCGGCGCACCGCGCGGGCGCCGACGCCGTGCACCCCGGCTACGGGTTCCTGGCCGAGAACGCCGACTTCGCCCGGGCCGTGCTGGACGCCGGGCTGGTGTGGGTCGGCCCGACCCCAGAGTCCATCCGGGCCTTGGGCTCGAAGGTGGCCGCCAAACGGCTGGCCGCCGAGGCGGGGGTGCCGCTGGCGCCGTCCGCCGAGCTGACCACCGACGACCCGGCGGCCTGGGCGGCGGCCGGAGCGGAGGTCGGTTTCCCGTTGCTGGTCAAGGCTTCCGCCGGCGGCGGCGGCAAGGGCATGCGGCTGGTCGGCACGGCCGCCGGCCTGGTCGACGCGATCGAGGGGTCCCGCCGCGAGGCCGCGTCGGCGTTCGGCGACCCCACGGTGTTCCTCGAGCGGTACCTCGCGGGCGCGCGGCACGTCGAGGTCCAGGTGGTCGGCGACACCCACGGCACGGTCACCCACCTGTTCGAGCGGGAGTGCTCGATCCAGCGGCGGCACCAGAAGATCGTCGAGGAGTCGCCCTCTCCGGGGACCACCCCGGCCACCCTGGCCCGGATGCTCGAGGCGGCCGTGGCGCTGGCCCGCGCGGTCGACTACGTCGGGGTCGGCACCGTGGAGTTCCTCGTCGCTGGCGCGGGCGAGGCCCAGGAGTTCTTCTTCCTGGAGATGAACACCCGGCTGCAGGTGGAGCACCCGGTCACCGAGGAGACCACCCTCGAGGACCTGGTGGCCCTGCAGCTGGCGGTGGCCCAGGGGCGGCCGCTGCCGGCGTCCCTGCTCGCGCCGACCCGCAGCGGCCACGCGATCGAGGTCCGGCTCTACGCCGAGGACCCAGCCGCGGGCTTCCTGCCCTCGACCGGCCGGCTGCTGCTGCTCGAGCCCGCGGGCGACCCGCAGGTGCGCTGGGAGTCCGGGGTCGAGACCGGCAGCGTCGTCTCGCCGTACTACGACCCCATGCTGGCCAAGGTGATCGTGGCCGCCGAGACCCGGGAGCAGGCCGCCCGGGTGCTGGCCCGCGAGCTGCGCCGCACCCGCATCCACGGGCTGCGCACCAACCGGGACTCGCTGGTGGCGATCCTGGAGTCCGCGGCGTTCCTCGCCGGCGAGACCCCGACCGACTTCCTCGACCGGCAGCCCGGGCTGCTCGACCCCGCCGTCCCGGACGACGTGCGCCGTGCGCACCTGGTGGCGGCGACGCTGCACGGGGTGCGCCGGGCCCGGGCCGCGGCGCCGCTGCTGCGCTTCGCCCCGGCCGGCTGGCGCAACGTGCCCGCGGTCCGCCCGTCGGTGTCGTTGGGGGTGGGCGGCCAGCCGGTGCAGGTGACCTACCTGGAGCGGCCGGACGGCACGGCCACCGTGGGCATCGACGGGACCGACCACGAGGCCCGGGTGGTCGGCGCGGGCGACGACTGGATCGACCTCGAGCTGGGCGGGCTGCGCCACCGGCACCGGGTCGCCCACCACGGCGGGCTGGTGTGCGTGGACGGCGGCGGCTGGGCCAGCGAGCTGCCCGTGCTGCCTCGGTTCGCCGACCACAGCGGCGAGGCCGCCGCACAGGGCCCGGCCGCGCCGGTGCCCGGCACCATCACGGTGGTCGCCGTCGCGGCCGGGGACCGGGTGGCCGCCGGCCAGCTGCTGGTCGTCCTGGAGGCGATGAAGATGGAGCACCGGATCATCGCGGACGCCGACGCCGTGGTCGCCGAGGTCCCGGTCGCCGTGGGCGACTCGGTCGACGCGCACCAGGTGGTCGTCGTCCTCGAGGCCGTGCGGGCCGACGGCCAGGCCGAAGGCGACGTCGATGCGTGAGCCGGTCCGCATCGCCAACTGCAGCGGCTTCTTCGGCGACCGGCTGGCCGCCGCCCGCGAGCAGGTCGAGGGCGGCCCGATCGACGTCCTCACCGGTGACTGGCTGGCCGAGCTGACCATGCTCATCCTGGCCCGGCAGCGGCTCAAGCACGGCCCCGGCACCGGCTACGCGCGCACCTTCGTGACCCAGCTGGAGGACGTGTTCGGCAGCTGCCTGGAACGCGGCATCAAGGTGGTGTCCAACGCCGGGGGCTTGGACCCGGCCGGGTGCGCGACCGCCGTCCGGGAGGTCGCCGAGCGGCTCGGCCTGACCGCCACGGTGGTGGCCGTCGAGGGCGACGACCTGCTCGGCCGGCTGGACGGTCTGGACCTGGTCAACCTGGCCACCGGCGAGCGGTTCGCCGACGTCGGGCTGCCCGCGCTGACCGCGAACGCCTACCTCGGCGGCTTCGGGATCAAGGCGGCGCTGGACGCCGGCGCCGACGTCGTCGTCACCGGCCGGGTCACCGACGCTGCGCTCGTCGTCGGCCCGGCGGCCTGGTGGCACGGCTGGACGCCGGAGGACCTCGACCCGCTGGCCGGCGCCGTCGTGGCCGGCCACGTCATCGAGTGCGGCGCGCAGGCGACGGGGGGCAACTACGCGTTCTTCGCCGAGGTCCCGGGCCTGGAGCACGTCGGCTTCCCGATCGCCGAGGTGGCCGCCGACGGCTCGGCCGTGATCACCAAGCACGAGGGGATCGGCGGGCTGGTGTCGGTGGGCACCGTCACCGCTCAGCTGCTCTACGAGGTGGACGCGCCGGCCTACCCCAACCCGGACGTGACCGCCCGGTTCGACACGATCGAGCTGGAGCAGGTCGGCCCGGACCGGGTGCGGGTGTCCGGCGTGGTGGGCGAGCCGCCGCCGCAGACGCTGAAGGTGGCGCTGAACTACCTCGGCGGGTTCCGCAACACGATCACGATGATGCTCACCGGGCTGGACATCGACGCCAAGGCCGAGCTGCTGCTGCGCCAGCTGTGGGCCGCCGTCCCGGGCGGGCGGGAGTCCTTCGAGTCGGTCGACGTCCAGCTCCTGCGCCACTCCCCGTCAACGTGTCAGGGTGAGGACGAGCCATACGTCGTCCACACCCTGACAAGTCAGTACGAGGCGCAGGCGGAGCTGCGCGTCACCGTGAAGGACCGGGACCCGAAGAAGGTCGGCAAGGCGTTCACCGCCCCGGCGGTCGAGCTGGCGCTGGCGTCGGTGCCCGGGCTGTACCCGACCGCGCCGCCGGCCGAGCCCACGCCGTACGGCGTCTACTGGCCCACCACCGTCCCGCGCGCCCTGGTGAGCCCCCACGAGGTGCCCGCCGCCACATCCCGGTCGGCCCCGTGGGTCCCGGCCGCCCCGCCGCCGCTTCCGGCTGGCCTCGCCGAGGCGCCCACCACGCCCGCGCCGCTGGGCCGGGTGTTCGGGGCGCGCTCGGGGGACAAGGGCGGGGACGCCAACGTCGGAGTCTGGGCGCGGACGGACGACGGCTACGCCTGGCTGGCCGGCTTCCTCACGGCGGAACGGGTCCACGCGCTGCTGCCGGAGACCCGCCCGCACCACGTCGACGTCCACCTGCTGCCCAACCTGCGGGCGGTGAATGTCGTCGTCCGCGGGCTGCTCGGCCGCGGCGTGGCCGAGAACGCCAGCCTCGACCCGCAGGCCAAGGCACTCGGGGAGTATCTGCGCGCCCAGGTCGTCGAGCTGCCGGTGCCGCTGCTGCCCGCTGCCACGACGGACGACGGCGCGTGAGCACCCTCGCACCCACCACCCCTCGTGGCCGGCGCACCCGCGACGCCGTCGTCCGCGCGGCCCGCGAGGTGTTCGAGCAGCGCGGCTTCGACGGCACCCGGATGTCCGACATTACCGACGCCGCGGGGGTCTCGCACGGCACCGTCTACACCTACTTCACCTCCAAGGAGGAGGTGCTGGCCCAGGTCTGCGACGACCTGGCCGGTGAGGTGTTCGCCGCCGTCCGGGTGCCCGACGACCTGCGCGCCGACCCGGTCACCCGCATCCACGAGGGCAACCGCCGCTACCTGCAGGCCTACGCCCGCAACGCGCGGATGCTCGAGGTAGTCGAGCAGGCCGCCACCACCAACGAGCGCTTCCGCAGCCTGGTCGACGGGCTGCGCGCGGTCTTCGTGCAAAAGGCGCGGGCCTCGCTCGAGCAGTACCAGGACGACGGACTGGCCGACCCGGCGCTCGACCCGGAGATCGTCGGCCCCGCGCTCGTCGGCATGGTGGAGAGCTTCGCCCGCCGCTGGCACGCCCAGCCGCAGCCGCTGGACGCCGACCGCGTCGTCGACACTCTCACCACGCTGTGGGCCCGGGCCATCGGCCTGCCCGCACCAGCATCCAGCCCGGCCGCACCGAACGACGACCCCGGAGGTAGTGCATGAGGTTCACGCAGGAGCACGAGCAGCTGCGCCAGGTGGTGCGCCAGGTCGTGCAGAACGACATCAACCCCCACGTCGACGACTGGGAGCGGGACGGGACCTTCCCGGCGCACGAGCTGTTCGCCAAGCTCGGCTCGCTGGGCCTGCTCGGCCTGGAGTACGACCCGGCCTACGGCGGCGGCGGGGCCGACCACTCCTTCACCGTCGTCCTGGGCGAGGAGCTCGGCCGCAGCGACTGCGCCGGCGTCCCGATGGCCATCGCCGTCCAGGCCGCCATGGCGACCCCGGCGCTGCACCGGTTCGGCTCGGAGGAGCTCAAGCAGAGGTACCTGGCCCCGGCGATCCGCGGCGAGCAGGTCTGTTCCATCGCGGTCTCCGAGCCCGGCGCCGGCTCGGACGTGGCCGGCATCCGCACCAGGGCGGTGCGCGACGGCGACGAGTGGGTGATCAACGGCAGCAAGCTGTGGATCACCAACGGCACCCAGGCCGACTGGCTGTGCCTGCTGGTCCGCACCTCCGACGACGGCGGCTACGCGGGGATGTCCATGGTGGTCTTGCCCACCGACACCCCCGGGTTCACGGTCAGCCGCAAGCTGGACAAGCTCGGCAACCGCAGCAGCGACACCGCCGAGCTGACCTTCGAGGACTGCCGGGTGCCGGTCACCAACACCATCGGCGAGCCGGGGCGTGGCTTCCAGCAGCAGATGGCCCAGTTCCAGGACGAGCGGCTGATCGGCTCCTACATGGGCGTGGCCGGCATGGAGCGGGCGCTGCGGCGCACCGTCGAGTACCTGCAGCAGCGCGAGGCGTTCGGCAAGCCGCTGCTCGCCAACCAGCACCTGCAGTACCGGCTGGCCGAGCTGTTCGCCGAGGTCGACCTGCTCAGGCACTACTGCTACGCCGCGGCTGACGCGTACGTCGCGGGACAGGACGTCACCAAGTTCGCCAGCATCGCCAAGCTGAAGACCGGCCGGCTCGCGCGGGAGGTCGCCGACACCTGCGTGCAGTACCACGGCGGCATGGGGTACGTGGAGGAGCACTGGCCGGCCCGATACTTCCGCGACTCGCGGCTGATCTCGATCGGCGGCGGCGCGGACGAGGTCATGCTCCGCGTCATCGCGCTGCTCGAGGGGCTGGGACGGCGGTGAGCTCGCCGGCGGTGCGCTACGAGGTGGCCGACGGCGTGGCCACCCTGACCCTCGACCGGCCGGAGGCGCGCAACGTCCTCAACGCCGAGTCGATGGCCCCGCTGCTGGCCGGCCTGCGGGCCGCCGCCGAGGACGACGCCGTCCGGGTGGTCGTGCTCACCGGCAGCGGCAACACCTTCTGCGCGGGGGCCGACCTGCGCGGGGCCGCGGCGGCCGACGACGGCTCGTTCGCGGCGACCGGGCCGCGCGCGCTGGTCGACGTGCTGCAGGCCCTGCTCGAGCACCCCAAGCCGACCATCGCCCGGGTCCAGGGGCACGTGGCCGGGGGCGGCAACGGGCTGGTCGCGGCCTGTGACCTCGCGGTGGCCGCCGAGGAGACCCGGTTCGCGTTCTCCGAGGTGCGGGTCGGGGTCGCGCCGGCCGTGATCTCGGTGGTCTGCCTGCGCCGGATGCCCCCGCGCGAGGCAGCCGAGCTGCTGCTCACCGGCGAGCGGGTCTCCGCCGCGCGCGCGCTGCGCGCTGGGCTGCTCACCGCGGTCGTGCCGGCCGCCGAGCTGGACGCCGCGGTGGACACCTGGGTGGGCCAGCTGCGGCGGGGCGGCCCGACCGCGCTGGCCGCGACCAAGCAGCTGCTGCGCCGGGTGCCGGTGCTCAGTCTGGACGACGGCTTCGACTGGACTGCCCAGCTGTCCGCGGAGCTGTTCGGCTCGGCCGAGGCGCGGGAGGGCATGACCGCCTTCGTCGAGCGCCGCCCCCCCGCCTGGGCCCCCCCACCTTCTGCATGAGGGTCCCTTCTGTGCGCACCGCCGCACCAACCCACCCTTCACGCCAGCGCTCAGCCACCGACTGACCCCGCTCAGGGTCGCGCGCCGGCCGCCAGCTCCGCGATCGCCTTGTCCAGCCGGCGCTGACGGGTCTCCTGGGTCTTGGCGCCCTCGACCGACAGCACGTGCCGCTTCTTGCCCGAGTTGGACAACGCGTCGAAGGCGCTGCGCGCACCGGGGCTCCGCTCCAGCGCGGCCGCCAGGTCGGCCGGCACCGGCACCTCCCGCGGCGCATCATCGAGCGACACCGACACCTGCAGCACCTGCCCCGCGGACACTCCAGCACCGGCCCGGTGCTCGGCGCTGACCGGGATCAGGGAGCGACCGCCCATGACGCCGACCGTCGTGCGGTAGGAGTAGCCGTTGAGGGCCACCACAACCGCGGGCCGCTTCCCGCCGCCGAGCGACTCGATCACCCCGGGCGGCACCTCGATTCCGGTCGCGGTCTTGCCGTTGAGG
>DATCDE010000205.1 GCA_036510875.1 Actinomycetes bacterium | reverse complement strand
GGCCCCCACAGGGCCACCCCTGCCACCGGCGTCACGTCATCGGCCGACGCCGACACCACCGGGGCCGGGACCCCTCGTGTCGGACGCGCCAGCACGACATCAGGAACCTCGAACAACACCCCCGGTATCCTTCACCACGAGAGTGCCCTTCTTGACGGACCAATCGGGACTTCGCAATCACGATTATCCGTTGCCAGAAGGGCACTTTCGTGTCACAACACCCCACCCCACCGAGCCGGGCTGAAAGATCAGGGTCAGTGCGCCTCAAGCGATCACTCACGGTTGGCCTTCCTCCATGGACCGCTCGCGATCCGCATCCGCCAAACCGGCCCGGCCAGCAGGTGCACGCGGGGGGCGTACACCCCTACGGTGAGGACCGACGCTGGCCATGATCACTCCCTGCGGAGGAGGACCATCAGATGAACCTGCTGCCGGTGTGGTTGAAGGGTTACCAGCGGTCGTGGTTGTCGACCGACGTGGTGGCGGGTGTCACGTTGGCGGCGGTGGCGATCCCGGAGGTGATGGGCTACACCTCGATCGCGCAGACGCCGCTGGTGACGGGCCTGTACACGGTGATCTTCCCGACGATCATGTTCGCGTTGATCGGGTCCTCCCGGCTGCTGGTGGTGGGGGCCGACTCGGCGACCGCGGCGATCCTGGCCGCCGGGCTGGCCGGGCTGGGCATCTCGGGGCTCAGCCCGAACACAGCCGAATGGGTGGCCTGGACCAGCCTGGTGGCGCTGGTGTGCGGGGCCATGCTGCTGGTCGCCCGGGTGCTGAAGCTGGGGTTCATCGGTGACTTCCTCAGCGCCTCGGTGCTGATCGGGTTCCTCACCGGCGTGGGCATCCAGGTGTTCACCGGCCAGATCCCGGACATGCTCGGGGTGCCCAAGGGCTCCGGCAACTGGTTCCAGCAGCAGTGGGCGATGATCCAGTCCATCCCGGACACCAGCCTGGCGACGTTCGCGTTCGCGCTGGGTACCGTGCTGCTCATCATCGGGTTCGAGCGGTTCCTGCCCAGGGTCCCCGGGGCGGTGGTGGCGGTAGCCCTGTCGATCATCATCTCCACGGCGGCGGACGCCTCCGCGCACGGCGTGGCGGTGGTCGGGGCGGTGACCGGGGGCTTCCCACCGATCGGCCTGCCGCAAGGCATCACCTGGAGCGACGTCCCGCAGGTGCTCGCGATCGCGTTCGCCTGCTTCGTGCTCATCGTCGCGCAGAGCGCGGCGACGTCACGCAGCTTCGCCGCCAAACACGGGCAGCGGGTGGACATCAACCGGGACATCCTCGGGCTCAGCGGGGCCAGCTTCGCCGCTGGGCTCAGCGGCACGTTCGTGGTCAACGGCAGCCCCACCAAGACCCAGATCCTGGACGGGCAGAAGGGCCGGACCCAGCTGGCGAACCTGACCATGTCGGCGGTCGTGCTGGTGTTCGTGCTGTTCGCCACCGGGCTGCTGACCAACATGCCCAAGGCGACCCTGGCCGGCATCGTGTTCATGATCGGGGTGAGCCTCATCGACGTGGCCGGCCTGCGGCGGATCCGCGGGCGCCGGGTGAGCGAGTTCCTGATCGCCTGCGCCACCGGGTTCGTCGTCTTCGGCGTCGGCGTCGAGCAGGGCATCATCCTGGCGATCGTGCTGTCGATCCTGGAGATCATCCGCCGGGCCTACCGGCCCAGCGACTTCGTCGTCGGCGAGAGCGTCAAGGGCACCCCCACCTACGTGCCGGCGACCGCCGGCGCGCAGAGCCTGCCCGGCCTGGTCGTCTTCCGGTTCGACGCCCAGCTCTTCTACGCCAACGCCAGCCGGTTCACCGACGATGTCGAGGCGGTCATCCAAGCCGCTCCGGACAAGGTGCGCTGGCTCATCCTGGACTGCTCAGCCATCGACGACGTCGACTACTCGGCCGGGATCGCGCTGAGCAGCCTCGTCGACTTCGTCCACCAGCAAGGCGCCCAGTTCGGCCTCGCCCGAGCCGACGACCACCTGCTCCAGACCCTGAAGACCTATGGGGTGCTCGACAAGTTCGCCGCCGACCACATCTTCCCCAACCTCAGCGACGCCTTCACCGCCTACCAGACCAGCTAGGGCACTCCCACTGCCCTCCCGTTGGGGACGGCGGGTTCTCGGAGCGGGAGCCAAGTCGCAGGAACAGCTTGCGGATCTCGCTGGCCCACAGCACGGCGCTGGCCATCGCGAGGCAGGCCAGCCACTGCTCTAGTGACAGCGGTGTGGTGGTGAACGCACGGTTGAAGAACGGCAGCTGCACGACGGCGACCTGCAGCAGCGCCGACAGCCCGACCGCGCCCCACAGCCAGCGGTTGGCGAGGACACGGTGGAAGGCAGTCACGGTCTCCGACCGCGCGGTGAAGGAGTTGAACAGCTGGGCGAGCACCAGCACCGTGAACCCTGCGGTCCGGGCATTGCTTAGCGAATGGATCCCCTCGACGAGGCCGCCCGGCAAGTACAGGTCGATCGTCGCGAGCGTCGAGGTCGCCGCGCACCAGCTCGCGGGTCGCCACCCGCTGCTGGGGCCCTCCCGCACAACAGTCGCAGTGGTGGCGCTTATCCGCTGCAGCGCCTCGACCGCGTGGCTCGGCCCGCGCCTGCTGCACGAAGCCGAGCACGGCGTTCAGGACGACGATGACGGCGATCACGAGCGCGTCGAACGGCCAGCCGGCGGCACGCTCGACCGCCCAGGCCACCAGCGAGATGACGATCGCGGCAAGCAGCAGGTAGATGAGCGGATCCCGGAACTGCTCGAGGAGCTTGCGCCACGAGGGTGCCGGCCGTTCGGCGGCGATCTCGTTCGGCCCCGTCTCGGCCAGCCGACGGGCCGCCTCCTGGACGGTCAGCCCTCGGTCCGGGTCCGTCCCCAGCGGCCCGAGCACCGTGCCCACGTCCACGAGCGAGGGGTCGGAGCCGATGGCCTCGCTCGCCACGGCGGGTCCCCCTCCGTCGGCCGGACCGCTCAGTCGTCCGGGCTGCTCAGTCGTCCGGGCCCAGACCCGGGAACGCGGCCGGACGGTTCTCCAGCCGTGCGGCCAGCGCCTCCTGCAGGCCGCCCCACCCGAACGAGGCGACCATCAACGCGACCGAGCGGTCGACCGCCTCGTCCCTGGGCCGGTCCTGGTCGCCGTAGACCTGGCGCTTGATGGTGGCCAGGGACAGCGGTGAGCACTGCGCCGCGACCTCGTGCGCCCACTCGAGCGCGCGCTCGAGCACCGGGCGGTCCGCGACGGCCTCGTGCACCAGTCCGATCCGCAGCGCCTCGTCGGCGTCGACGGCGCGGCCGGAGAGCAGCAGCTCCATGGCCCGGCCGGTCCCGACGATCCTGGGCAGCAGCCAGGACGTCCCGTACTCGGCCACCAGCCCCAGGCGGGAGAACGTCGTCCCGATCCGCGCCCCAGCGGCCACGAAGCGCACGTCGCAGGCGAGCATCAGCGCGAAGCCGATGCCGGCGACCGGCCCGTTGACCGCGGCGACCACGGGTTTGCGGATCCCCAGCGCCACCAGGGGCAGCTGGTCCGCCTCGGGCGCGAAGGACAGCAGCTTCTCGGTGTCGGCAAGCGCAGCCAGGTCGGCGCCGGAGCAGAAGCCACGCCCGGCACCGGTCACGACGACCACCCGGACCTCGAGGTCGGCGTCCAGCTCGCGCAGCAGCTCGACGTAGCGCAGCTGCATCTGCGGCGTCAGCGCGTTGAGCTTGTCGGGACGGTTGAGCGTGACCAGCGCGACGCCTCCGTCGTGCTGCACCAGGACATCGGCCGCTTCCGCTGCACTCACAACAGTCCTCCTCAGGTCCACCACTGACGTTACCGGTGGCCCGGCTGCGTCCCGACGGGGTGGAGCGCCTACCGGCGAGCCGGCGGGGGCACCACGAGGACCGGCTGCTCGGCGAACTCCAGCACGTGCGCGGTCACGCTGCCGACATAGGGCAGCCCGGCGGCCCGCACGGCCGAGCGGCCCACCACGATCACGTCGGCCGACCACTCCTGTGCCTCGTGCAGCACCCGCTGCGCGGCCCGGCCCTCCAGCTGCCGCGCCTCGACCGTGAGCCCCCGGCGCCGGGCCGCCTCGGCCACGTAGCGCAGCACGGAGGAGGAGGCCACCAGCTGACGCTGCCGGACCGGCTCGAGGGGAGCGCCGTCGGCCAGCGCCCCGGCCACCACCCCGTTGACGACCACCGAGACGACCCGCAGCACCGCCTGGCAGGTGTCCGCCAGGTCGATGGCGACCCGGCTGGCGGCCAGGGCGCCCTCGGAGTCGTCGACGGCCAGCAGGATCCGCTTGATCATGGCCGTCCTCCGGTCCGCCGGTCGAGGGCCCAGCGCAGCCGCGCGCCGTCCTCCCGCTCCTGCTCCTCCAGGCCGACGTCGACCGCCGCCAGGGCCCGGGTCAGCTCCGGGATCCGCCGCTGGCTGACCGCCCGCAGCCGACGCCGGGTCGCGGCCACCTCGGCCTGCAGGATGCGGACCGACGCTGCCGCGGCAGCGTGCCGAGCACCGGCCTCCAGTGCGACGGCGGCGGCCCGCTGCGCCTCGGGCGTGGCCACACCGTCCGCCGGCGTCGTCCTCGGCGGCTCTGGGATCGTGCATCGGACGGTCTCGGGGTAGCTGACCCCCATGGTCGAGCTCCAGCGGACCTCGGCCCGCACCGGTGCGGACGGAGCGGCCTGACGCAGTCCGCGCTGGCCCCCGGCCAGCGCCGCCCGCAGCGTCCACTGCTCGGCCTCCCGGCAGGACCGGGCCCACTCCTGCTCGGTCCGCTCGACCAGCAGCTGGAACCGCTGCTCCTCCCGGCGCAGGATCTGCAGCCGCTGCTGCAGCAGGTCCGCGCCGCGGTTGGCGACGGCCAGCTGGTGGCGCAGCCGCAGCCGGCCGGCCCGTCCTGGCAGCACCCGTACCCCGGTCACTCCTGCTCACCTCCGGGCGCGGCCGTGTAGCGGTTGTCCAGCTCGGCCAGCGGCAGCATGGTCAGCTCCCGCCGGGGCAGCGCACCGAGCGCGGCCCAGCCACGGTCGAGGGACTCCTCCATCGAGCGGCTCTCGTCCCGGCGCTGGTGGACGAGCACCTGCTCGAACGCCCGCTGGAAGTCCAGGTAGGCCCGGTCGGTGCGGCTCAGCGCGTCCACGCCCACGAGATCGGCGATGTCCCGGACGCTGCGGGCCCGGGCCAGCGCGGCCAGCTGCTGGGCGGCCAGGTCGAGGTGGTCGGCCCGGGTCCGGCCAGGGCCGGCGCCCTTGCGCATGAGCCGGGACAGCGAGCCGAGGGCATCCACGGGCGGGTACACGCCGCGGGCGTGCACGTCCGGGGACAGCACGATCTGGCCCTCGGTGATGTAGCCGGTGAGGTCCGGAACCGGGTGGGTGATGTCCCCCGACGGCATGGTGAGCACCGGCACGATCGTCACCGAGCCGGCCATCCCCCGCACCCGGCCGCAGCGCTCGTACAGCGACGCCAGGTCGCTGTACAGGTAGCCGGGGTAGGCGCGGCGGGCCGGGATCTCGCCGCGGGCAGCTGAGACCTCGCGCAGCGCCTCGGCGTAGCTGGTCATGTCGGCCAGCACCACGAGGACGTGCCGTCCCTCCGTGAAGGCCAGCTCCTCGGCGATGGTCAGGCCCACCCGTGGCGCAAGGATCCGCTCGATCACCGGCTCGTCCGCGGTGTTGAGCACGAGCACCAGCTCGGCGGCCGCCGAGCGACCCTCCAGCGCGTCGCGCACCATGGCGGCGTCCGCGTGCGACAGCCCCATCGCCACGAAGACGACGCTGAACGGCTCGCCGCCGGCGCTGGCCTGCGCGGCGATCTGGGTGGCCAGGTCCAGATGCGGCAGGCCGGCCACCGAGAAGATCGGCAGCTTCTGCCCGCGGACCAGCGTGGTGAGCAGGTCGACGGCGGACACCCCGGTGAACACCGGCTCGGACGGCGGCTCTCGCCAGGTGGGGTTGAGCGGGGCGCCGGTGATGGCGGCCCTGGTCCGGCCGAGCACGTGCGGGCCGCCGTCCACCGGCTCGCCGCGGCCGTTGCACACCCGGCCCAGCCAGTCCTTCCCCACCGCGATCCGCAGCGGCTCTGCGGTGAAGCCCACCCAACTGCCGGTCGCCGCCATGCCCTCCGTGCCCTCGAACACCTGCAGGACTGCGACGTCGCGGTCGACCTCCAGCACCAGGCCGTGCCGCATCGCCCCCGAGTCGAGCCGCACATGGGCGTACTCGTCCCAGCCGACTCCGCGCACCCCTTCGACGACCAGCAGCGGCCCGTCGAGCCGACGGACCCGGGAGTACTCGACCTCCCCGAACACCGCGCTCATGGCAGCAGCCCCTCGAGCCGCTCGAGGATGTCGGCGAGCCGCGCCGTGGCGACCCCGGGATCGGCTGACTCCTCCCGGGCCCGTAGCAGCGGTCCGAAGTCGACCTCCTCGACGGTGACAGCGGGGACGCCGGAGTCGACCAGCTGCTGGCAGCGGTCGGCCACGGCCAGCACGGCGTCCACCAGTGCCGCGGTCTTGGCCGGGCTGGACGACGCGTCGACGGGGCTCAGCGCGCTCTGCTGGAGGGCGCCCTCGCGGACCAGCCGTCCGGACAGCAGCACCATGCGCTCCCGGCCCGGCAGGGCGCCCTCGCCGACCAGCTGGGCCAGATCGGCCAGCCGGTCAGCCTCGGCCAGCAGCGCGGCGACCCGTGCCCGCCGCCGGACCCAGTTCGTGTCGCCGTTGCGCGCGTGCCAGCGGGCCAGCCCGTCGATGTCGCGGGAGAACGAGCCGGCCCACGACACCGCCGGGTAGTGCCGGGCGTAGGCCAGGTCGTGGTCAAGGGTCCACAGGCAGCGCACGAACCGCTGGGTGTGGGAGGTGACCGGCTCGGCCAGGTCTCCGCCGGGCGGCGAGACCGCGCCGACCACCGTGACCGACCCGTGCCGGCCGCCCAGCGTGGTCACCGCGGCGGCTCGCTCGTAGAAGGCCGCCAGCGCCGAGGCGAGGTCGGCGGGGTAGCCCTCCTCGACCGGCAACGCGCCGGTCCGCGAGGCGAACTCGCGCAGTGCCTCGGCCCAGCGCGACGTCGAGTCGGCGATGACCACGACGTCATAGCCCATGTCGCGGTAGTACTCGGCCACGGTCACGCCGGTGTAGATGCTGGCCTCACGGGCCATCATCGGCATGTCCGACGTGTTCGCCACGACCACGGTGCGCTCGGCCAGCCGACCGCCGGTGCGCGGGTCCTCGAGGCTGCGCAGGTCGGCCACCACGTCGGCCATCTCGTTGCCTCGTTCGCCGCAGCCCACGTAGACGATAACGTCGGCGTCGCACCACTTGGCCAGCTGCTGCAGCAGCACCGTCTTGCCGGTGCCAAACCCGCCGGGAACGGCGGCGGAACTGCCCCTGGCGATCGGGAACAGCAGGTCCAGGGCCCGCTGCCCCGTGGTCAACGGCTCGACGTCGTCCAGCCGGGCCCGCACCGGCCGCGGGGTGCGCACCGGCCAGTGCTCGAACAGCCCCACGGACGTCGACCCCACCGTGGCAACGGCGTCGTCCGGCCCGAGGTCCCCGTCGCCGGCGTGCATCGTGACGGCGCCGGCGACACCGGGCGGGACCAGGACCCGGTGCTCGATGGGGCTGCCGGTGCGCACCGTGCCGAGCAGGTCGCCCGGGCGCAGCTCACCGGCCAACCCGTCGGCCGGGACGAAGCGCCACCGCTGCACCGTCTCGGGCCCCCGCGGGCCGCCGGCCACCAACCGGGACGGCGCGTCGGTCAGCGGCCGCAGCAGCCCGTCGAAGATGCCGCCGAGCAGCCCCGGGCCCAGCCGCGCGGACAGCGGTCGGCCCAGTCGCCGGGCCGGGTCGTCGGGGCGCAGGCCGCCCGTGTACTCGTAGGCCTGGACCGTGGCCCGCCCGGCGTCCAGCCCGACCACCTCACCGGGCAGCCGCAGCGGGCCCAGCTCCACCAGCTCGGCCATGGCCAGGTCGCCCGCGGGCTCCAGCTCGACGAGCGGGCCGACGACGCGGCGCACCCCGAGGGGCCGGCTCATGACCGCCACAGCCCCTCGACGTCGGCGCCGAGCAGCCGGGTGGCCTGTTCGGCCAAGGCGTTCAGCGACAGGTCCACCCGGCGGTCGCCGGCCGTGGCGACCACCCCGCCGCCCTCAGCCGAGGTCACCTGCACCGGCTCGCCGAGCAGCGCGGTGCCCAGCGCGACCAGCCGGTCGACCGGCTC
>DATCDE010000204.1 GCA_036510875.1 Actinomycetes bacterium | reverse complement strand
CGGGGTCGGCGGCACCGGGGTCGGCGGCACCGGGGTCGGCGGCACCGGAATCGGGCTGAACGTCGGGATCGGCGTCGGCGTCGGCTCGCTCGTGACCGTCGGCTCGGGCGTCGCCGTTGGTGTCGTCGTCGTGGGAGCCGGCACGGTGACCGTGAGTGTGGGCGCAGTGGTGCGCGTCGGCAACGACGTCGGCGTGGACGCCACTGTCGGCTGGGGCGAGTCGGAGGAGGCGGCGGGAGCGGGGAGCAGTGGGAGCGCGGGCGCTGCGGGACCGCTGGAGCCCTGGCCGCCTCCCGACCCGGACCCGCCGGTCCCCGGCAGCACGGGCACGCTTGAGGTCGTGCTCGGGGGCAGCGCGGTCACCGGCCCCTGGTCGTTCGTGCTGGCCACGACGGCCACCACGACGCCAGCGGCGGCCAGGCCGACCACCGCGGCCGCGGCACCGGCCAGCAGGCCACTGCCGGCGAACAGCCCACCGGTCGCTGCCGCTCCCGGGACGACGGTGAGGCCGGCTGAGGTGCCGGCCGCGGTCGTCGTACCGGCTGCCGCCGTCGCGCCTGCCGTGGAGGAGGCGGTGCTGGTGACGTACCCGACCGACGTGGTACCGCCTGCCCCGCCCGAGGCCGCCACCCCGGCAGCCCCTGAAGCGCTCACCGAACCCGCGGCGGCAGCCGCCCCGGTCACGACGGCGGTCATCCCAGCGCCCGCCGAGGCTGTGGCTCCGGCGGCGGCCGCGCTGGTCGCGGTCCCGGCCGTTCCCGCCGTCCCGGCAGCGCCGGCCGCGGTGCCACCCGTGCCGGCTCCGGTCCCGGACCCGGACCCGACCAGCCCGATCGCGGCGCCGCCGGCCGCAGCCGCCTTGAGATAGCCGGCGGCGAGCAGCCCCAGCACCAGCGGGGCGACGATCAGGCGCATCCCGTGGTTGACGTCGGTGAGCTCGAGGACGAGGGCGCGGCAGCGCTCGCAGCCTTCGAGGTGCTGCTCGACGTGGGCCGTCTCGCGCTTGGCCAGGCCGCCGCGGGCGTAGGAGCCGAGCTTGTCGGCGTACGGCCGGCAGGCGTCCTCGAGCTCGCCCATGAGGTGCTGCTGCAGGTAGGCCTGGCGCAGCCCCTCACGGGCCCGGTAGGCGAGCGCGGCGACCCCATTGGCGGTTAGACCGAGCAGCGGCGCGACCTCGCCCGGTTGCAGCCCCTCCACCTCGGTGTGCCACAGGACGGTCTGCCACCGCTCGGGCAGCGAGGCATAGGCCCGCGCCACGATGGACTTCTCCAGGCCCTCGATCGCGGGGTCGACGAACTCGACCCCCGGGTCGTACGGGGTCAGGTCGTCGGTGACCTGCACCCGGCTGCTGCTGCGAGTGCGGTCGTAGGCAACCCGGCGCAGCGATGTCAGCAGGTACGCGCGGAAGGCGACGTCCGGCCCACCGCCGCCCTGCAGCACCACGAGGACCTTGGCGAACGCCTCGGCGACGAGGTCCTCCGCCTCGTTCGGGTCGCGGGTCAGCTGCCTGGCCATCGACCGGGCCGCCCCCACGTGCCGGTCGAACAGGCCCCCGTACGCCTCGTTGTCGCCGGACCGGACCGCCGTGATCAGCTCAGCGTCGCTACGACCCACCGCCTCTTCGGGGTAGGCCTCGACGCCGAGCGGGAGGTCGGTCACTGGGCGGTCGCTCCTCCTCGTGGGCCGTTCGGGCGAACCTCCGGCGTACTGCCGGCGCTTCCTGCGGGCAGGGTTCCCCCCTACCCCTTGCTGGGACGCTCCGAACGGCCGGCTATGACGGCGTTCCGGCCGCTGGATGCGGCGTCCGAAAAAGTCATCGACCAAAGTCGCGTCACGGTTGAGCCCCACGGCCGTCCCTTCTGCGTCGGCAAGCCCCGCGGGGAGGTCCCGTGGGTGCTGAGGCGACCTTGGGAGGCGATTCGTGTCGGACGACCTGACGACGGCTCCCTACGCCTTGGGCGAGGTGGCCGCCGCGGTGCGCGAACGCTGGCATCGCAAGAGCGAGGAAGCCGCCTGGGCCCACCCGACGGACTGGTGGCATCCGGCGGTCGACGCGCTGGCCGAGGCCGTCGCGGACGGCCGGGACGCCACCGTCCCCGCC
>DATCDE010000203.1 GCA_036510875.1 Actinomycetes bacterium | reverse complement strand
GGCCCCCACAGGGCCACCCCTGCCACCGGCGTCACGTCATCGGCCGACGCCGACACCACCGGGGCCGGGACCCCTCGTGTCGGACGCGCCAGCACGACATCAGGAACCTCGAACAACACCCCCGGTATCCTTCACCACGAGGGTGCCCTTCTTGACGGACCAATCGGGACTTCGCAATCACGATTATCCGTTGCCAGAAGGGCACTTTCGTGTCACAACACCCCACCCCACCGAGCCGGGCTGAAAGATCAGGGTCTGACCAAGGCCCAGCGACGGGAGGCCGACTCGACGTCTGGCTGCGCGACCACGCTGCCACGGCTGCTCGTGCGCGTGGCTCAGACGTTCGTCTGGGTCGCTGATGGTGGCCGCGAGGTCGTCGCGTGTTTCTCGCTGAGCGCCCACGCGGTGCCCAGAGCGGAGGCGCCGAGCCGGATCAGCCGAGGTGTCCCCGACCCCGTTCCGGCCGCACTCCTTGGGAAGCTCGCGCTCGACCTTTCGCTGCACGGGAGGCGCCTTGGCGGAGTCCTGCTGGCCGACGCGCTCACTTGGGTCATCGACGCCAGCGAGTCGGGTCCGGCTGTACGAGAGATCGTCGTGGATACGGCGACTGACCGGGGTCGTGCGCTGTACTCACGGTTTGGCTTCGTCGCTGCGCCAGGCCGCGACGACCGGACGATCGTCCGGGCTGAGAGCATCGCCAAAGGTCTACGTCAGGCCTGAACCCGCTGTTGTCGAGTCCCCCTCGGGTGTCACCATGACAAGATGAGCGACCACACGCAGCCGAGCCGACCCGACGTGGTCGGACCAGGCGTCAGAGTCCGCGAGGCTGCAATGGACGAGATGGTCGCCGACGCCGAGTCGATGGGCCTGTACGACGAGGATCCTGACGAGATTCGCGAGGCCCTGCGGCTGGCGCGGCAAGGTCGAAACCGAGCCTGAGATTCGACCCGAGCATCGGTCCCACTGACCGCGGAGCCGATCCCGCAGTTGGTCCCGCCCGAAGGCGGCCTCAGTCCGCAGTTAGTCCACAGTCAGTCCGCAAGAAGTTCAAGCACCACCCCGCGGCACCAGTGGTCTCCGACGCATCGCCGCAGGTCAGCAACGCGGCGCCTCCGGCGCACCGTGGTGCGCGAAGATTCACGGCGCTCGACGTGTTTCTTATGCAATTTGTACAGCGCACCGCGAATCTTCGCGTCAGCGCGTTCCAGTGGTCACCAAAGGACACCCGGGGACACGGGGGAGGGCTTCCGCTTCAACGTCCGATCCGGCAGTCGTGGGAACGTCCGATCCGGCAGTCGTGGGCCGCCAGTCGTGGGCCTCGCCGATGCGCGACGCGGAAGACGAGCCCGATGAGACGGCCGTCTTCGACCCCGTAGACGATGAGGTGGTCGCCGACCCGAACCCGCGACGGCCAGCAGCTCGATTGCGCCGACGAAGCGGAGCCGAGGCGGGCCTTGGCCCGGGCCCAGGGCTTCCGGACTGGCAGTGTCCGCGCTCGGTGGGGATGACCGGTTCGTGCGCGGACGTCTCGACGAGCCCGGACTCCCGAAGTTCTGCGAGATGCCGTCGGGCTTCCGCCAGACTGGCCGAGTGACTGAGCCAACCTCGGAGGGGACACCGGCCGAGGTCGGCAGCGCACCGAAGAAGGCCGCGAGCCGCCGCTCCAAGGTGGTGAAGTCGGTGGTGTCCGGGGTCCTGACCCTGGCCACGCTGGTGATCGTCTTCTTGGTGATCTTCCCGCAGTTCGCCGACTACGACGCCGCGTGGGCGGCGATCCAGGCGATGTCCGCGGGCGCCGTTGTCGCGCTCCTGCTGGCCACGCTGCTCAACCTGCTCGTGTACGCCTGGCCGTTCCCGGCTGCCTCGCGGCTGCTGCGGTACGGCCGGTCGTTCGTCGTCCGGCAGACCGGGTTCAGCGTGAGCAACGGCATCCCCGGCGTCGGTGGTGCGATCAGTGTCGGCCTGCAGTACCGGATGCTGGCCACCTACGGCGTTCCGGGCGGTCTGGCGAGCAGCGTGATCGCGGTCACCAGCACCTGGAACATCCTCATCACGCTCGCGCTGCCCGTGGTCGGTGTACTGGCCCTCGCGGTGTCGGGGGTGGCCGACGCCCGGGCAGCCTGGCTGGCCGTCCTCGGCGTCGTCGTCATCGCGGTGATCGTCGGCGTGCTCGCCCTCGTCCTTCGAAGCGAGAGCGGAGCGCGGAAGGTGGGGCACCTCGCCGAGCGCGTGGTGGGACCGGTGGTGCGAGTGTTCCGGCGCAGCGCCGAGCTCGACCTGGTTGCGCCGCTGCTGTCGTTCCGGGCCAGCAGCGTCGAGGTCGTGACCGGCCGCTGGGTGCTCATCACGGTGTCCAACCTGGCCATGCAGCTGACCTCGTGGCTGGTGCTCTTCGTCGGACTGCGCGCGGTCGAGGTCGGGAGCGTCGACCAGGTCACCTGGTCGCAGAGCCTGGCGGCCTTCTCCCTCGCCCGCATCGCGTCGTTCATCCCGCTGACGCCGGGCGGCCTCGGCACCGTCGACCTGGCGCTGAGCACACTCCTGGTCTCCTTCGGCGCCACCAACGACGACGCGCTGGCCGCCACCCTGCTGTGGCGCGCGGGGACCTACTTCCCGCCGATGATCACCGGGATGGTGACCTTCCTGGTCTGGCGTGTCCACCAGCGGCGGGCGGCTCGAGCGGCGTGACCGTGGGGCCTGGCAGCCGGCCGCCGACGGACTAAGACTGGTTGAGTGAGCGTTGACTCCTCGCTCGAGGGCGGTGCCGCGACGCACGACCACCGGGTCGGCACTGCGCGGATCGTCGTGAGCCGGGTCCTCGGCGTAGCGAGCCTCGCCAGCTACAACTGGTGGGTCGGCGTCCTGCTGGGCACCCACCTGCTGACCAGCCCGAACGGGTTCTTCAGCGACCTCGCGGCGGTGGGCCAGCCGCACGCCGAGCTGCTCAGCAACCTTGACGTGGCGGCGGGCCTGCTGATGGTCGCCGCCCTGGTGCTGCGCGGACGCAACGGACCCGCTGGCGCGCGCCCGGAGTGGCCGCTGCTCGTGACGTTCGCGGTCGCCGGCGCGGTCGGCGGCAAGTTCCCCTACCAGTGCCCGGAGGGGGCCAGCGCGGCCTGTCGCGCCGCCGAGTGGCATCTCCAGCTGCCTTGGCCGCACTACGTCCACATCCTGGCCGGCATCGTGGAGTTCGCCAGCGCCACGCTGGCCGTCCTGGCGGCACGGCGTCGGACGGCGGCGCAGCGCGACCCGGTCGGTCGGGTCGTCAGGGGGATCGGCTGGGTGCTGGTGGTGGCCTACCCGCTGCTCGCCGTGTCCTACCTCACCGTCCGGCTGGGCGCCTTCGTGGAGCCCGTCTTCTTCGTGTGTTTCTCGGTCATGGCGGCCGTCGAGCTGTTCGAGCGGCAGCGGGCCTGACCGCGCCTA
>DATCDE010000202.1 GCA_036510875.1 Actinomycetes bacterium | reverse complement strand
CATGTGGTGCGATGGAAGGGGGAGATGTACCTGGAGGATGGTCTGCACCGGGCCGTCCGCACCGCGCTGCAGCAGCGCACCGTGCTGCATGCGCGTGTGCTCGACCTGGAGGACGCATGACCACCCTGTCGCCCAGCAGCTACGGCCGTCGCTCCGGTGGCGGTGGCTTCCTCCCTGTGCTCGTCGCCCTCGTGTTCGGCCTGCTCATCGGCGCCGCCGGCGGCTGGTGGGTCGGGCACACCAGCGGCACCTCCTCGTCGGCGTCCCCCACGCCGTCGGTGAGCTGCCCGCCGCTGGCCGCGCTCACCGTGGTCGCGCTCCCGGCGCCCAAGACGATCACGGTGAACGTGTACAACGCGACCACGCGGGGTGGCCTGGCCAGGACCACGGCCGACCTGCTGCTCCAGCGCGGCTTCCGGATCGGGGCGATCGCGAACGACCCCAAGAACGCGTCGGTGGCCAGCAGCGCGGAGGTCCGGTACGGGCCGAAGGGAGCGCTGAACGCGAAGGTGGTGGCCGCTCAGGTGCAGGGCGCCGCGCTGGTCAACGACGGGCGCACCACCACGACCGTGGACTTCGTCGTCGGGCAGGTCTTCACTGCGCTCGCCACGCCCGCCCAGGTGGCCGCGAACCTCAAGCCGACGCCCGTGGCGATCCCGTCCGGCTGCCCGACCCCCGCCCCGGCCGCCAGTACGACGGCGAAGGCGACCGCGAGCCCCAGCAAGTCGTAGCCGGGGGGCGGTCGTTCCCGCCGCGGGTGGACGCTGAGGGAACGTCAAGGGGGCGCTGACGGCCCCCCTTCGTTCACCGGGTGTCCACTCGTGGCTGCCCAGGGCGGAGCGGCTACCCCTCGAGGTAGGACTTCAGCCCGGTCACGGTGTTGCTGACCACGCCCTTGATCACCCGGCTGCGGATGAACCCGGGCACCGGCAGGTTGTGGCTGATGGTCAGGTCGAAGGTGACCTCGGTGTGGCCGTCGTCGACAGGACGCAGCGTGTAGCGGGCGTCCTGCGCCGTCTGCAGCTTGCCCTTGACCATCGACCAGGCCATGCCGTCGTCGAAGTGCTCGTAGGCGAGGGTGTAGTCGTCGGTCCCGATCGTGGTGCTCGACTTGAAGTGCGCCGTGGCCGGCGTGCCGTCCTCGTACTCCTCGAGCAGCTCGGCGGCTAGGACCTCCTTGACCCACTCGGTCTGGCTCTCGACGTCACGGACCTGGGCCAGCACGGTGTCGAACGGCGCCGCGATGACGACGGTCTGGACGGCGTGGTCGGTCGGCATGGCGGTTCTCCTCGGGGGGCTCGTGGGTTCGCGGTCAGGCCGCCTGGGCGATCCGCAGCAGCTCGTCCATCTCGGCGTCGAATGCGTGCACCAGCTTCTCGGCGTCCGGGATGACGTTCGCATCGGTCTTGAACCCGATCCGTACCGTGCCGGCGTAGCTGAAGATGGACACGCCGAGCGTCTGTTGTCCCGACCCGGGGACCCAGCCGAGGACGCCACTGATCGGGGTGCCGGCCACGAAGCGCGGATGGTTTGGCCCGGCGACGTTCGTGGTGACGCCGATCGCCTTGGATGCGAAGAAGTTGACCAGCAGCCGCTCGATGTCGGGGTTGGTGCGCCCGATCGCGCTGATCAGGCCGAAGGTCAAGGTGGCCTCCGGGGACTGTTTGATCGCGTCCATGCGCAGCTTGCTCTGGGCGAGCCGCGCCAGCGGCGCCCGCACGCCGGAGGGCAGCGGCAGCAGGACCAGGGCGAAGCGGTTGCCCAGCTCCTTGGGTAGCGGCTGGTCGAGCGGCCGGATGTTGACCGGGACCATCGTGGACAGGTCGGCCGGCTCGGCTCCGTGGTCGACGACGTAGCTGTGCATCGCCCCGGCGACCGCGGCCACCAGGACGTCGTTGACTGTGGCGCCGGACAGCCGGCCGATCTTCTTGACGTCGTCCAGCCGGCGGGTCTGGGACCACACCGTCCGCTTGCGCAGGCCCGGCTCGCCGATCAGGGGGGACGGCGGGTTGCTGCCGAGCAGCAGCTTGTTGGCGATGTGGGCGGTGTCCTGGACGAGGCTCAGCGCGTCCGCCATCACGGAGGGGTGGGCCAGCTGGGGCAGCTCCGTGAGCAGGTGCAGCCCCTCCCTGGCGATGCCGGTCGCGGCGCCGCCCGCCATGGTCGCGGCGCCGAGCAGCCCGCCGACGCGCCGGCGGCCGGTGGCTCCCTCGAGCTCCTCGAGGTCGGCGGTCGAGGTGGCGTCGGTGAGCGAGAGCATCACCTGGGCCAGCGCGATGCCGTCCGCCAGCGCGTGGTGGAAGCGGGTCATGATGGCCGAGCCGCTCTTGTAGCCTTCGATCAGGTGGAACTGCCACAGGGGGTGCTCCCGGTCCAGCGGGACGTGCACCTGCCGTTCGACGTACCGCTGCAAGGCGACCTTGCCGCCCGGCTTCGGCAGCGTCGCGCGGACCAGATGGCGCTGCAGGTCGAAGTCCAGGTCGTCCTCCCAGTGCGGGAGGCCCACCAGCGAGGCCGCCGGCAGCGGATGCTGGTGGAACACCGGGTAGCGGTCGACGAGGCGGTGCTGCACGACCGCGATCAGCCGCTCCCAGTCGACCGGCTCGTCGAACCACATCACCGAGTCGATGACCATGAGGTTGTTCGGCCGGTCCATGTTCAGCCAGATGGTGTCGACCGGACCGATGGTCCGCCGTCCGCTCGTCCGCCCTCCGCCCATGTCGCGACAGTAGGGCCTCGGGTCGCCACGGCGTAGGGACCGAGGTCACCTCTCCGGGTTCCCGTGCCGGGTCCTCTCAGCCGGCGTTCAGGATGGGCTTACGTTCTTGTGACCTGACCAGACTTTGACCATGACGACGCAGGTCCACCGGGCACCCGGCGGGCAGGCGGCCGGGACGGCGACGCCGTCGACGCTGACTTCGGCCGGTGGCTGGCTGATCGCCTTCGGCCGGCTCACCGGCGACGTCCGCGACCCGGTGCCCGAGTCCGCCGCCCTGGCGGTCGTGTTCGACTGGTTCGGCTGGGTGGACGCCACGTTCAGCACCGACCGGGAGGACGGTGCGCTGTGCCGGTACCGGCGCGGCGAGCTGGTGCTGGACCAGGCTCCCGGCGACCTCCGTGTGGTGCTCGAGCGCTGCGACGCGCTGCGGGCGGAGACGGACGGCGCCTTCGACCACCGGTCATTCTTCGTCAACGCCGGCGGCGACGTACTGATCTCGGGGGCCCGCGAGCCTGGCCAGCCGTGGCGAGTCGGCGTCCTGCCGATCGGGGACGGCGCCGTGGCTACCTCCGGCAGCTACGAGCGGGCGAGCACCTGTGGGGCCGGACGGTCGGCGACCCCGCCCCCGCGAGCGTCCCTGTCGTCGGCCCCGAGCTGGGGCTCGCGGACGCCCTGGCCACCGCGGCGTTCGTCGCCCCCAGGCCGGTCCCCTCGTGCTGGCAGCTGCGCTGGACGCCCGGGCTGGACGGCGTGCTCACCTCGGTGTGAGCGACCCCGCTGCGGGTTCATTCGCAGCGCCGGTCAGCCAGCGTGGAGGGGGGTCCGACCGCCGTGGCTGACCTGCTGGACACCCTGCGCAGAGTCGCCCCCATCCTGGTGTTCCTGGCGTCGATCACCGTGGTCGCCGAGCTGTCCGACGACGCGGGGGTGTTCGAGGCCGCGGCCGCCGTGGCGGCTCGTCGGGGCACCGGCTCGGTGCTCCGGCTGTGGCTGCTGGTGGTGGCCATCGCCGCCGCCACCACCGTGCTGCTGTCGCTGGACACCACCGCCGTCCTGCTCACGCCGATCGTGCTGGCGCTGGCCAGCCGGCTGTCGGTGCGGCCCTGGCCGCTAGCCCTGGCGGTCGCCTGGCTGGCGAACACGGCCTCGCTGCTGCTGCCGGTGTCCAACCTGACCAACCTGCTGCTCGTCGACCGGCTGGGCTGGTCGGCCGGCCGGTACGCCGCCCGGATGTGGCTGCCCGCCCTGGTCGCCGTGTCCGTGTCCGTGCTGCTGCTCGCGGTGCTGCTGCGGGCCAGCCTGACCGGCGGCTACCGCGACGGCGGGGGCAGCCCGCCGTCCGACCGGGTGCTGTTCGGCGTCGCCGTGGGCGTCTGCCTGGCGGTGGGCCCGCTGTTCGTGGTGGGGGTGCCGCCGTGGCTGGTCGGGGTGGCGGCCGCGGGGGTGCTGGCCGCAGTGTTCGCGGTGCGTCGTCGCGCGTCGCTTCGCCGGGGGCTGCTGCCCTGGCGGCTCGTGGTGGTGACGCTCGCGCTGTTCGCGGTCGTCGGGGTCCTGCAGCAGCACGGCCTGACCGGGTGGCTGGACCGGGTGGCCGGCACGGGCACCGACCTGGCCGGGCTGCTGCGGCTGTCCGGCACGGCGGCCGCCGGCAGCAACCTGGTGAACAACCTGCCGGCCTACCTCGCGCTCGAGCCGGTCGCGGCCGGGTCGCCCGAGCGGCTGCTGGCGCTGCTGGTGGGCACCAACCTGGGCCCGCTCATCACCCTGTGGGGCTCACTGGCCACCCTGCTGTGGCGCGAGCGCTGTCGCGCGCGGGGGGTGACGATCCGGGCCTCCGGCTTCGCGCTGGCCGGGCTCCTCGGGGTGCCGCTGCTCGTCGGGTGCACGACCACGGCGGTGTGGCTGACCCGCTGACCCTCGGTGCGTCAGGCCGGGCTCATGACGTTCGTGCGGAGTCCCCGTTCGGCGCGGTCGCGTCGCTCGTCGCGCAGCAGCCGCCACCAGAACACGACCACCAGGATGGCGAAGACCCACCACTGCACCGTGTAGACCGCGTTCTGCAGGTGGAACTCCTTGGCGCCGCTCGTCGTCTGCACCGGCTGGCTGGGTACCGGCTGAAGGGACAGCGGGTCGGGGGGTGTCTGGGCGGTCCGGACGAGGTAGCCGGAACGGTCCGACGCCCTCGTGGCGACGGTCGGGTCGGCCGGCTGCAGCCGGCCCACCACCTGGACCGTGCCGGACGGCGGAGCGGTCAGCCCGGCCTCGTCGTGGGCGGCCCAGCCGCGCACGACCTCGACGGTCGACCCGTCGGACAGCCGCAGCGGCGTCACCACCCAGGACACCGGTGACCCGTCGAGGACCTTGCCTGGGACCAGCAGCTGGTGCGCCGCATCGTACTGCCCGGACATGGTGGCCAGCCGCCCGACCGCGCTGCCGGCCAGCACCGAGCCGTGCGGGTCCAGGGAGTCCAGCGGCGCGGCGGCCGGCTCCTGGCTGTAGCCGTCCGAGGCGCGGTAGCTTCGGCCCAGCTGCCAGTCGCCGAGCCAGCCGAAGGCGAGGAAGAAGACGAGGGCGAGCAGGGTGAGGCCCACCCATCGCCGGGTGAGGAGCAGCCGACCGACGGTCATCGGCGCAGCGTAGCCCGTGCCGGGCCCGGTGTTAGCCTGCGCCGATGGTTCGCCGGCTGTCTCTTGCAGGCCCGCGCCGCGCCCCTCTCGCCACGGGCCTGGCCGTCGCGGCGCTCCTGGTGGGCGGCTGTGCCGCCCCGGGCGCGTCGACGCCGAAGGCCGCGGACCCCTCCGGCATCAACACGGTGGGCACCACAGTGTTCGCCGTGGGCAGCCGCCCGTCGCTCCCGGCGCTGTCCGGGGCGGCGCTGGGTGGCGGGACTCTGGACGTGGCCAGCCTGCGGGGGCATGTGGTGGTGCTCAATGTCTGGGCCTCCTGGTGCGAACCGTGCAAGGAGGAGTCCCCGGCGTTGGCCGCCGTCGCACGCAGCACGGCCGCGCAAGGGGTCCGGTTCGTCGGGATCGACGAGAACGACGAGGACGCCGCGGCCACCGCGTTCCTGGCCAAGATCGGCTCGTCCTATCCCAACCTGGTCGACCCGCAGGGGCGGTTGCTGGCGTCGCTGCGGATGCTGCCGCCGGCCGTGCCGAGCAGCCTGGTGATCGACCAACAGGGCAGGGTCGCCGCCCGGGTCATCGGACCCACCACTGCGGCTGGGATGACCGCGCTGCTGGCCAAGGTGCAGTCGTCGTCCTGACCGCTCAGCGCACACTGCGACCGCTCAGCGCACACCCTGGTGACGCCGTCCCAACGTCCCTCGGTACGGAGCAGCGCGCGCCCTGCGAACAAAAACTGGACATTCAGGGCCCATGCCCTGAAAACGATCTCCTGTCAAGGGCCATTAGTACCTCAAAGACAAGTTTCTTCGCGTTTCGCCTTGCGTACAGGCGTCCGTCAGGTTCAGTCTGTGCACCACCTGCCGCCACCCACTGGCAGTCACCTCGGGAGTAGACGCGTGACCTTTGCGCAAGCTGTAAGCACGCCCGGCAGCACTCGGCTGTCGGCGATGTCGGCCACCGTTGCCGGCTACGTGGCGCTCACCAAGCCGCGGATCATCGAGCTGCTGCTGGTGACCACCGTCCCCTCCATGGTGCTCGCGGCCCAGGGGGTTCCCGGCCTCGGCGTGGCCGTCGCCACGCTCGTCGGTGGCACCCTCGCCGCCGGCAGCGCCAACTCGCTCAACTGCTACCTCGACCGCGACATCGACGCCGTGATGTCGCGCACCGCCGACCGACCGCTGAACGGGTCCGTCGTCAGCCCTCGGGGTGCGCTCGTCTTCGGCTTCGTCCTGGGGGTGACCGCCGTCCTGGGCCTGTGGGCCACCACCAACGGGCTGACGGCGTGGCTGACGCTCGCCGCTATCGCGTTCTACGTGGTCGTCTACACGATGGTGCTCAAGCGGCGGACCGCTTCGAACATCGTCTGGGGTGGGGCGGCCGGGTGCATGCCGACGCTGATCGGCTGGTCCGCGGTCACCGGGCACCTGGCCTGGGCGCCCCTGGTGCTCTTCGCGATCGTCTTCTTCTGGACGCCGCCACACTTCTGGGCGCTGGCCATGAGGTTCCGGGCCGACTACGCAGCGGCCGGGGTGCCCATGCTCCCGGTCGTCGCCGACGACGTGGTGGTCGCGCGGCGCATCGCCGTCTACTCCTGGGTCATGGTCGGCACCTCGCTGCTGCTGTGGCCGGTCGCCGGCATGGGCCTGGTCTACGGGGGCTCCGCGCTGGTGCTCGGCGGGGTGTTCCTGCGCGAGGCACACCACCTGCTGCGCGCCGTGCGCGAGGGGGGGGCCGGATCCCCGAACCGGTTGTTCCACTGGTCCATCACGTACCTGAGCCTGCTGTTCGCGGCCGTCGCGCTCGACGTCGTGCTGCGGGGCTGGCTGTGAACGCGCAACGGACCCCGGCCGCCTGGCCGCGGTCGTCCATGAGGAGGTCGGCGTGACCAAAGCGCAGAAGACCATTGGTGTCCTGGTGCCGTTGGCCCTGCTGCTCGCCCTGGTGATCTGGACGTTCACCTGGCTGATTGGCTATCCGCCAACGGTGCAGGCGGCGACGACCACGCCCGGCGAGGTCAACGTGACCATGCAGACGGTCGGCACCATCGGGACCGGGCCGCACCCGGAGTGGGTCTCCTACCTGATCCAACAGCCGGACGGCAGCTGGACGCACTCGACGGTCCTGCAAGTGCCTGCGCACACCAAGGTGCACATGACGATCCAGCAGTACGACACGGGGTCCTCCCTCCGGAACCCGCTCATGAACCAAGTCCTCGGGATCACCGATGCCGCCAACAACGGTCAGCCTTACGGTCTGTGGACGGACGTGATCGGGCACACCTTCACCATCCCGGAGCTGGGGATCAGCGTCCCCCTCCCGGGAATCCCGGACGATTCCACCAACATGTGCAGCGTCGCGCCGTGTGCCAAGTCCTTCGACCACAACACGGTCACATTCACGTTCACGACCCAGGGCGCAG
This sequence comes from Actinomycetes bacterium, assembly GCA_036510875.1. Classification (NCBI taxonomy): domain Bacteria; kingdom Bacillati; phylum Actinomycetota; class Actinomycetes; species Actinomycetes bacterium. The sequence continues at coordinate 3,114 of DATCDE010000202.1, read as the reverse complement.
GGACGTACACCTGGCAGTGCTTCGTGCCCTGCGGCGTCGCGTACCTCGCCGGGTTCGGCGGCCCGATGGCGACCCTTGGCTACATGAACGGCATCCTGAAGGTGGTGGCCTGATGGCCCGCGGCGGCGACGAGAACAAGAAGCACCTCACCCGGATCGCGTTGATCTGGCTGGTGCTGGCCGTGATCCTCACGCCGATGGTGTACTTCGTCTGGGGGCCGCACATGCCACCGGGCAACATGGCTGACAACGCTGAGGGCCAGCGGTTCGACAACACCGTCCTCGCGACCGTGGCCACCCCGGTGGTCCTGTTCATCTGGGTCTACTTCGGCTATGCGCTGGTCAACTTCCGCCGGACGGCGGGCGACGACACGGACGGTCCGCCGATCAAGGGGCACGCCCGCTTCCAGGCCGTCTGGGTCGGACTGACCACGTTCATCGTGTTGTCGCTGTTCGTGTTCGGCACCTACGAGCTGGTCGCCCCTAAGGGCGCCGGTACCGGCTCCGGGGCCAGCCCGATTTGGACGCCGGCCGGCTACACCGACGACCAGGCGAAGAGCACCCTGTTCCAGGTGCAGGTGATCGGCCAGCAGTGGCGGTGGACGTTCCGCTACCCGCAGTACTCGGGCGTGCAAACCACCGAGCTGGTGATCCCGACCGGTGTGCCGATCCAGTTCAACGTCACGTCCCTGGACGTCATCCACTCGTTCTGGGCTTACCAGCTCGGTGTGAAGGCCGACGCCAACCCGGGCGTGAACAACATCTCGTTCGTCACGGTGAGCCGGACCGGCAACTTCGACATCCGGTGCGACGAGCTCTGCGGTCCGCTGCACGGCGCGATGTTCTCGACCGGCAAGGCCGTGAGCATGGGTGACTTCAACGTGTGGATGGCGGCACAGCTGGACAAGTACGCCAAGGTCATCCCGCTGCTCCCGCCGTACGCCACGACGTACCTGCCGCAGGTCGACGGTGGCTACTACGACCCGAGCCAGGACCCGTTGCCGCCGGACGCGACGCTGCCCAGCACTCCCGCGGCCCCGGCCGCCGCCTCCCCGTCCCCGTCCAGCTGAGGACCCACGATGATTGATGAGCAGACGATCGAACCGGCCGTCTCCGACGGAGGGGACTCCAGCGCGCCGGCCCTGGAGAAGGGCAGGTCCTTCTGGCGCCGGCCGAACGTGCTCACCGGGCTCATTGGTGGGGCGGTGGGCTACGCCATCGGGCACTGGCTCGGCAACGCCATCGCGTCGAGCTACCAGGAGGTCGTGGGAAACGGCGAGAACAACTTCGCTCTCACCCTCGGCTACCTGATCGCGACGCTCGGCTGGCTGGGCGGACTGGGGATCCTCAACTACCCGCTCGCCAAGATCATCGGTCTGCGGCCCGAGCCGAAGTACGACGAGGACCGCCGGCTCAGCCGGTACTTCCGGTACAACCTGGACCACAAGGTTGTGGGCCTGCAGTACCTGTCCGCGATGCTCGTGTACTTCTTTGTGGCCGGATTGTTCGCCCTCGCGGTGCGCAGCGAGCTGCTCTCGCCCACGCGGCACCTGCTCAGCCCCGAGACGTATGTCGCGGTGGTGGGCGAGCACGGCACGATGATGATGATGATGATGACGTCGGCCATCCTCGGGCCGTTCGGCAACTACCTCGTCCCGCTGATGATCGGCTCGCGCCGGATGGCCTTCCCTCGGCTTGAGGCGCTGTCCTTCTGGATCACGCCGGCAGCCTTCGTGGTGCTGGTGTCGGGTCTGATCGTGGGCGGGTTCCCCACCGGCTGGACCGGCTATGCCCCGCTGGCCATCCAGGCCAAGCAGGGCCAGGACGCCTACCTCGTCGCGTTCGGCCTCATGGGTACCTCCATGGTGCTGGCCGGGTTCAACATCGTGGCCACGATGGTGAACTACCGGGCGCCCGGTATGACGTACAGCAGGGTGCCGCTGTTCGTGTGGGCCATGACCATCACCTCGATGCTCATGGTCCTCGCGGCGCCGGTCTTGGTGGCGGCGACGTACATGTCCTTGATGGACCGCACCGTGCAGACCGCGTTGTTCGACGTCAACCACGGCGGCAGCTCGTACCTGTGGCAGAACCTCTACTGGTTCTTCGGCCACCCGGAGGTGTATATCCTCGCGCTGCCCGGGTTCGGCATCGCGCTGGAGCTGCTCCCGGTGTTCGCCCGCAAGCCGGCCTTCGCCTACAAGACGGCTGTCGCCGGCATGGTCGGCGTCGGCGTGCTCAGCTTCTTCGTCTGGCAGCACCACCTGTTCGACAGCGGGATCAACCCGGACATGCGCCCCGTCGTCATGTTCACCACTGAGCTGATCTCGATCCCGACCGGCATCATCTACCTGGTCGCGATCGGCACGATGTGGCGGGCCAAGCTGCGGATCACGGTGCCGATGCTGTTCATCCTCGGTGGGCTGTTCAACTTCCTGCTGGGCGGCATCTCCGGGGTGTTCCTGTCGGACGTGCCGGCCGACGGGGTGGCCCACGGCAGCTTCTTCGTGATGGCGCACTTCCACTACACGATCATGGGTGGGTACATCTTCTTCTTCATCGCGGGCATCTACTACTGGGTGCCCAAGATGCTGGGTCGGCGGCTGAGCGACCGGATCGGCAAGTGGCACTTCTGGCTGATGTTCATCGCGTTCAACTCGACGTTCCTGCCGCTGTTCGCGGTCGGCCAGCTGGGCATGCCGCGGCGCGTGTTCCAGTACGCCCAAGCGCTGCAGGGGCTCAACGTCTGGGTCTCGATCTCGGCGTTCGCCCTCGGGCTGTCCCTCCTGGTGTTCGTCTACAACCTGCTCAAGTCGTTGATCATCGACGACAAGAAGCCGATCGAGGAGAACCCCTGGCAGTCGAGGGGCCTCGAGTGGATGACCCCGACGCCACCGCCGGTGGACAACTTCCGGACCGTTCCGTTGGTCGTGTCCGGGCCCTACGAGTACGGAACCGGAGCCGGTCCGATGGCCGTGTTCTCCGCAACCTCCGCGACCGTGGCCGAAGGAGCCGAGACCCGATGAGCGACCTGCGAAGCAGCGCCGAGGAGATCGCCGTCGTCGATACGGCGGCGCACGAGCGGAAGGCGACCCTGGGGGCCTACTGGACCGGC
>DATCDE010000201.1 GCA_036510875.1 Actinomycetes bacterium | reverse complement strand
CGCGACGTCCTTGCCGGTGCCGCGCTCGCGCTGCCGCGGGCCAACCCGTGACCGGCCCGAGCGCTCTGGTCACCGGCATCGGGGAGCTGGTCACCAACGACGCCTCGTGGGGCCCCGGGCCGCTCGGCCTGCTGGCCGATGCCGCGCTCGTGGTCACGGCTGGCCGGGTGGCCTGGGTCGGCGCGGCCGGCCGGGCTCCGGACGCCGACGAGCGGATCGACCTGGGCGGCCGGACTGTGCTCCCCGGTTTCGTGGACTCGCACACGCACCTGGTGTTTGCGGGGGACCGGTCCGCGGAGTTCGCGGCCCGGATGGCCGGGCGCCGCTACGACGGGGGCGGCATTGCCTCCACCGTGGCCGCGACCCGGCAGGCCAGCGACGACGAGCTGCGGACCCGGCTGCGTGTGTTGGCGGCCGAGATGAGGGCCCAGGGCACCACGACCGTGGAGGTCAAGAGCGGCTACGGCTTGACCGTCGAGGACGAGGTGCGCGCGCTGCGGCTAGCCCGTGAGGTCACCGAGGAGACCACCTTCCTGGGCGCGCACGTCGTCCCCGCCGAGTACGCCGGCCGCAGCGACGAGTACGTCGAGCTGGTGACCGGACCGATGCTGGCGGCGTGCGCGCCGTACGCCCGCTGGGTGGACGTCTTCTGCGAGCCGAGCTCGCCCCACGCGTTCGACGGCCCCGCTGCCCGCGCCGTCCTCGAGGCGGGCCGCGCGGCCGGGCTGGAGCTGCGGGTGCACGCCAACCAGCTCGGCGAGGGCCCTGGAGTCCAGCTGGCCGTCGAGCTGGGCGCGGCCAGCGCGGACCACTGCACGCACCTGTCCGATTCGGACGTCGAGGCCCTGGCCGGCGGAACGACCGTGGCCACGCTGCTGCCGGGGGCGGAGTTCTCCACCCGCTCGCCGTACCCGGACGCCCGACGGCTGCTCGGCGCGGGGGTCACCGTGGCGTTGGCCACCGACTGCAACCCGGGCAGCTCCTACACGTCGTCCATGGCCCTGTGCGTCGCGCTCGCGGTGCGGGAGATGCGGATGACCACGGAGGAGGCGGTATGGGCGGCCACGGCCGGCGGCGCTCGAGCGCTGCGCCGCTTCGACATCGGTCACCTCGCGGTGGGCGCGCGGGCTCACCTCGTCGTCCTGGACGCGCCTTCGCACAGCCACCTGGCCTATCGCCCGGGGGTGCCGCTGGCGCACCCGCTGCAGCTGGATGGGCCTCAGTCGTCCTGAGCCGTCCGACGGTCCGGGCGCAGCTGCTCGCGCAGGTCCGGGTCGGACATCGCGAGGTACACCAGCGGGCAGTCGTGCGGGCCGGAGACGTCGACCTGGCACAACGTGCAGGGGTCCCCTGGCCGCAGCGGGCACTGCGGGGTGGGCACGCCACGTCCGGCGGTCCCCGTCATGTCCCTGCCGCCTCCTTCGGTCGCGATCCCTTGTGAGTCAGCATCCCGGGACGGCTCGGGCATTCCCCGTCAGGCGATCTTCCGGACCGCCGTGTCCGGAGGCAGCACCAGGTCGCCGAGGGGACGACGGCTGCGCGGCGCCCGCTCCCGGGTCGCCAGCGGCTCGGCCAGGTCGGCTGCGTCGTCGAGACGGCCCACGGCCACGACGACGACCGGGGTCAGCTCGGCTCCCAGCCCCAGCCGATCGGTCACCCCGGCAGCGTCGAAGCCGCCCATCTGGTGGGTGGCCAGTCCCTCGGCCTGGGCCTGGGTGACCAGGTGGGCCACCGCCTGCCCGGTGTCGTACAGCGCGAACCGCAGCGGCCGCCCGGTGTCGTCGACCGTCTGCGCGGCGACCAGGACCAGCGCGCCGGCGCTCGCCGCCCAGACCCGGTTCCCGGGTGCGAGCAGGTCGACCAGCTGGTCGAACTCGGCCGTGCCGCGACGGGTCACCACGAACCGCCACGGCTGGCTGTTGTTGGCCGAGGGCGCCCAGCGGGCCGCTTCCAGCAGCGCGGTGAGCTGGTCTCGTCCGACCTCGTGCTCGGCGTCGAAGCCGCGCGGGCTCCACCGTTCGGCGAGCAGCGGGTGGACGGGGACTCGGGTGGTGGCGGACTTGCGGGTGGTCACAGTCGTCTCTTCCCTGGGCTGGTGATCGGTCGGGTCAGGCGCTGATCGTGGCGTGCATCTCCCACACCAGGATCTCGGCGGGCTGGACGGCGGTGACCCGCTGCCCGCCCGTCGCGGTGAAGCGCACCGCGTCGCCCGGCGACAGGACGCCGGTTCCTTCGAGCTCCACGCTGCCGCGGGGCACGAACAGGTGCAGGAACGGGGCGTCGGGCAGCCGCACGGACTGTCCGGGCTGCAGCCGGGCGGCGTGCAGCGCTGCATGGCGGTTGTTGATCCGGATCGCAGCGGCGTCGGCGTGCTTGCCCATCCCGGAGGCCACCGGCAGCAGGCCGCCGGCCAGCAGCTCGGCTTCGATCTCCAGCTGCTGGTAGCCGGGCGTGAGCCGCTCACGGTCCGGCACCACCCACATCTGCACGAAGTGGACCGGGTCCTTGTGGGTGTCACCGCCGCGCAGCCGCCACGAGTCGTTCTTCTCGGAGTGCAGGATCCCGGACCCGGCGCTCATCCGCTGGGCCAGCCCCGGGTAGATGACCCCCGAGTGACCGGTGGAGTCCTGGTGGACGAGGGAGCCCTGCAGCACCCAGGTGACGATCTCCATGTCCCGGTGCGGGTGCGTCTCGAACCCGGTGCCGGGCTGGACCAGGTCGTCGTTGTTGACCAGCAGCAGCCCGTGGTGGGTGTTGTTCCGGTCGTAGTGGTGCCCGAACGAGAACGAGTGCTTGGAGTCGAGCCAGCCGATCCGGGTGGCGGCGCGCTCACCGGTACGGCGGACGTCGGTGCGCGGGCTCAGCCGCTGGGTGCTCATCGGTGGCGTCCTCTCAGGTGGAAGCCGGTCAGGCGTTCTTGATGGCAGAGACCTCGAACTCCAGCACGATCTTGTCGCTGACCAGGACGCCGCCGGTCTCGAGCGCCGCGTTCCAGGTGATGCCGAAGTCCTTGCGGCTGACGGTCGCGGATCCCTCGAACCCGACCCGCAGATTGCCGAAGGGGTCCTTGGCGGCGCCCTCGTACTCGAATGCGACCGGCACCGTCCGGGTGACGCCCTTGATGGTCAGGTCTCCGGTCAGCTCGAACGTCGTGTCGTCCACCTGCCGCGCGGACGTGGACACGAACGTGATCTGCGGATGGTTCTCCAGGTCGAGGAAGTCGTTGCTGCGCAGGTGTGCGTCGCGCTGATCGTTGCGGGTGTCGATGCTGCTCACGGCGATGGTGACGGAGGCGGAGGATCGACTCGGGTCGTCGCCGTCCAGAACCACGTCAGCCTCGAACTCGTTGAACGAGCCGCGAACCTTGGTCACCACCGCGTGGCGGGCCAGGAAGCCGATCCTCGTGTGCGTGGGGTCGAGCGTGTACCGCCCGGTGAGCTCGGTCAGGCTGGTCGTGGTCTTCGTCGTGGTCATGAGGTCTCCTGCGGCCGGGTCATCCGTCGGTAGATGACGTGTCATCTGGCCTAACTTACATGTCACATCATTCATTCCCGACTAGCATCGGCGTATGACCCGTTGGCTGACCGACAGTGAGCAGCGCGCCTGGCGTGGTTACCAGGCGGTGCAGGCGCAGCTGTCCGCGCGGCTCAACCGCCAGCTCCAGACCGACTCCGGCCTGTCCCTGGCCGACTACGAGGTGCTGGTCGCGCTCACCGACCGCCCCGAGGGCCAGCTGCGGGTGTTCGAGCTGGCCGAGGCGCTGCAGTGGGAGCAGAGCCGGCTGTCCCACCACCTGGCGCGGATGCAGCAGCGGGGCCTGGTGAACCGCCGGGCCTGCCGGGAGGACCGCCGGGGCTCCTACGTGCTGGTGACGGCGGCCGGGCGGCGGGCCAACGAGGCCGCGGCGCCGGGTCACGTCGATGCCGTGCAGCGGCTGTTCTTCGGCGGGCTCACCCCGGAGCAGGTCGAGCTGGTCGAGCTGCTCTCCGGCCGGATTCTGGCCCGGCTGGCCGCCGAGGCGGAGCCGGTGACCGTCTGACTCGCTCGGTCGACGCGCCGCCCGGTCGAGCGGGCCGCTGGCCCCCCACGACCGGCGTCCGCTGGCCTGAGCCGGGGACTCGACCCTTTCGGCGTATCCATCCTGGCCGGCCAACCGGCGATGTCCCGAACGAAGAGTGGCGGGCCGGGCCGGGGGAGAGCCTGACCGCTCGTGGGTCACGGCTGTCCAGGGGAGCGTCACTGTGGAAGAGCTCGAGTACGCGCGGGCGCTGGAGGACCTGGCGGCTGCCGCGTACGGCGAGGGGTCCATCACCGAGGTGATCAGGCCGGCGGCGATCATCCCGGAACGCGAGACCCGGGCGATCCTGGCGGGGCTGGCCGACCGGGACGTGAGCATGGGGGGGCTGTGGCGCGCCGAGCCCCAGCGTTGGCAGCGCTACGACCGCCCCTGGGACGGCGGGGACGAGCCGGGGGCTGCCGAGCTGTTGGGCACCATCCAGGTGGTCTACGGAGCCCCGACCAGGTTCGAGGTCACCGTGTACCGAGTGACCGTGACCCCACGCGGGGAAGCCGACGGCTGGACGGTGGCGGGGCTGTGTGACGAGGCGCTCGAGCTCGGTGGGCTGACCTTGACGACGTGCCCGCGGGCGACTCTCACCGACCCGCCCAAGCCGTTTCACCTGCACTGAGCGGGCGCAGCACCCGGGGATGGTCCCCTGAGGTGGGGACCGGCATTGGCGAGGCACTCGGCCGGATCGCGGTGACCATGGGTTGGACGGTCGCGGGCGGCGTCCTCGGGGGCGACGCCGCCGGCGCTGTCATCGAACGGCCGGCCGCTGGCCTTGGCGCGGGCGGCCGAGCCCCTCGCGCGGGTGTCCGGCTACCTGTATGAACGTGTCGCCCGCCACTCTGGGCAGCGCCGAATGCCCGCGGCTGCTGGCTGGGCCGCCGCCCGAGCGGGTCGTCCTGGAGGTGTCCGATCACGACCCGGTCGACGACTACGACGTCCTCACGGCCGTCCTGTCCCCCTGCGGGAGCGCGGCATGCGGCTGGCCATCGACGACGTCGGTGCCGGTTTCTCCTCGCTGCGCCACATCGTTCTGACGACCCCTTGATCAAGCTGGACCGCAGCATCGTGGCCGGGGTCAGCGCCGACCCGGTGCTGCGCACCCTGGTGGCGGTCCCTGGTGGACTTCGGCCAGGGCTGGCACTTCGGCCGGCCCGGGTCCCCTGAGGACCTCGTGGACGGCGTTCCGCTGGAGCCGCTCGCACGCCGCTGACGCAGGTGCCCCGCCCTCCGAGGAGGGCGAGGCACCGGTGTGCGTACTCGGTCAGGCCGACCGGCTCCTACGGGTCAGCGCCATCAGGAGCGCGCCGAGCGCGATCAGGCCGATGCCGGTCCCGATCAGGTACCCGACGGGGACTCCTGCGCCGGTGGCGGCCAGGGTCTCACCCGCGACGGCGGCGGGAGACACTGCGGTGGGCGTGGTCGGGCCGACGATGACCTCACCCTTGACCTCCGCGAGCCGGTTCGTGGTCTCGTTGGAGATGGCACTCGTCAGCGACGACGCCACCGTTCCAACGTTGGTGATGACCGTGTTCGGGGCGAGCCCGGTGTTCGTGGTCACCTTGAACGTGACCGTCACGGAGTCACCGGGGTTCATCGTTCCGAGCGTCCAGCTCACCGTGCGGGTGGTCACGTCGTAGCCCGCGGCGCAGGTCGCCGGGGCCACGCACTTGGCCGACCCGGTGACGTAGGTCGTTCCGGTTGGCACGACGTCACTCACTCCGACGTTGGACTGGCTGACGTTGCCGCTAGCCGTCGCCGTGAGGATGTACGTGATGTTCTTGCCGACCTCGACGACATCCTTGGGCTCGTTGTCCTTGGTCAGCGTGAGGCCGGCCCGGTAGACCGGTTGCGGCGTCGGGGTGACCGTGCGGCTGTTCACCACGGTGACGTCGACGCCGGCCCCCTTGACGACGGTCACCTCGGACGTCGGCTGGATGCTTGGGGTGTTCCACCCGCTGGGCACCGCCTCGCTGACGGTGCAGACGGCGCCGACCGGCAGTTTCTTGAGCTCCTTGGTGTCACCCACGGCGAGACTGAACTCGAAGGTCTTGTCGTAGCCGGCCTTCTCGCAGGCCACCGTGATGGGGAAGGTCTGGCCAGGATCAGCCACCGTGCCGGCAGCCAGGGTCTTGGTCACCTCGATCTTCCCGGTCCTCCCCTCGGGTGGCTTGCTGGTCAGGTTGTTGACCACCGTGACCGCCGTGTCGCCCTTGTCGCTGGTCACCTCGGCCGACGGCTGGAAGCCGGGGGTGTCCCAGCCGGGCGGCGGTTCCTCGCTGACCGTGCACTTCGTGCCGATCGGCAGCGGGTCGGTCGTCTCCGACTGCCCCACCGACAGGTTGAAGGTCTCGCTGTACTCGACCTTGTCGCAGGTGACGGTGACGGGGAACGTCTGGCCCTGGGCCGGCTGTTCGCTGCCCTCAGCCAGGGCCTTGGTGACCGTGATCGTCCCCTGCTTCAGCTCGTGCGGCTTCTTGAAGTTGGCGACCGTGACCGAGCTGGTGGCGTCCTTGACGACGGTCACCGGTTCGGACGGTGTGATGGTCGGAGTCTGCCATCCGTCCTTTAGATACTCGCTGACCGTGCAGACGGTTGCCACGGGCAGCGGATCGGTCGTGGCCGACTCGCCGACCGCAAGCGGGAAGGTCTGGTCGTAGCTGTTGTCGCAGCTGACCTTGATCGCGAAGGTCTGGTCGCCGGCAGGGGCGCTGCCCTCGGCGAGCGCCTTGGTCACCTTGACCGTGCCGGTGTCGGTGACAGGGCCGCCGCACGCCAGGGCCGGTCCGGCTCCGGAAACGACCAAGGCGAGGGCGAGTACGGCGAACGCCGACACCCGTGCCAGCCGTCCACCGGTCCGTCGTCCGAAGGGCCTCATCGTGGCTCACCTCACGAATACTCGTTCGGTGGGCCGGTCTCACCAGTGGCTCCCCGTGACCCTCCCGAAGAAGAGTGGCCGAGTCCGCGGTCACGGATCGAAGCCTCCCAGGCGACTTCTCATCGCCAGCTCCAGCCTGGACAAATCGCCCACGTTTTCCCAGGGACCAACGACATCGGCCGTTCGGCCACCCCCGAACGGAGCAACCGCTGACGCCGCGGCGGCCGGCGTACGGTCGGGGGATGTGGGCGCGGCGTGGGCCTGCTCCGAGGCTGCGTGCGGCGCAGGATGTCGTGGCCACGTTCGACGCGCCAGCGGGTGCCTACGTGCACGTCCCCTTCTGCGAGTGGATCTGCCCGTTCTGCCCCTACAACAAGGTGCGCGCCGAGGAGTCGTTGGCCGACCGGTACTTCGTCGCTCTCGGGCAGGAGGTCGACGCGTACGTGGCCGCCTACCAGGCCCGGTTCGCTGGCCCGTTCACCTCGCTGTACGTCGGTGGGGGCACCCCCACGCTCTATCCCGAGCGGCTCGCCGAGCTGGTCGCGAGGATCCCGGTGGCCGGGGAACGGGCCATCGAGGTGCTTCCCACGCATGGGACCCCGCAGCGCCTCGACCAGCTGGCCGCCGCCGGGTTCACCGCCGTGAGCATCGGGGCCCAGTCCTTCCACGACGCAGTGCTGGCGCGGCTGCACCGACCCCATGACGCAGCCACCAGCCGAAGCGCCGTGGAGAGCGCGCGAGACCGGTTCTCGTGCGTCGACGTGGACCTCATCGTCGACGTCGCTCTCGAAGACGACGCCGCCCTCCGCGGGGCGTTCCTGGCCGACGTGCGGACCTGCTTCGAGCTCGGGGTCGACCAGGTGTCCACGTACCCGCTCATGCGGTTCGGCTACACGCCGTTCGGCACGGCCCATCACGACCGGGCCTTCGAGCATGCCGTGCTCGCCCAGGTGAGCGAGCTCGCCGAGGACTTCGGGTACGAGCGCCGCTCGGTGTGGACGTTCAACCGGCGGGGGAGCGCCACCTACACCTCCATCACCCGGCCCCGGTTCCTTGGAATGGGGGCCGGCAGCTCCTCGTTCGCCGGCAAGGACTTCTACGTCAACCACTTCGGCCTGGGGAGCTATGCGGAGGCCGTTGACCGCCACCGGCCGCCGATCGCCCGCTGGCTGCACCTCGGCGCGTGGGCCGGTGGGGCGTACGACGCGTTCTGGCAGGCCTACTCCGGGCGGGTGCGGGCCAGCGGACTCGCTGCGCCGTACGGACCGGCCGTGGCGGCCGGAGCGCGAGCCCTCCTCACCCCGCTGGCCGCCGTCGGACTGCTCCGGCGGTCGGACGGCGACTTCTGGCTCACCGCAAGGGGTTTCGACGTGTACCACGACCTCGAGCGGCTGGTGACCTATCAGCTGATCGAGCCGCTGTGGGCCCAGATGCTGGGCGAGCACGTGGCGGAGGGCGCCACCCTTCGGCGCGACCCGCACCGGCCGGCGCCCGCTGAGTGGGTCACGCCGGACCGGGGGCGGCGGGGCCGGGCCTGGTCGCTGGCCAGCCGGGTCCTGGAGCGACCGGTCGGGTAGCGGCTCAGAGGACCTTGGGCTCTGCCGACCTCGAGCACCGCGGCGCGACAGTGGACGAGGAGCGGGTCACCGCGTGACGGAGGACGGCGCCCATGCTGTTCATCGACCGAACTGACTCCGGCCGCAGGCTGGCCGACCGGCTGACGCATCTGAAGGGGCCTGAGGTCGTCGTGGTCGGGCTGCCGCGCGGCGGGGTGCCCGTCGCCTACGAGGTGGCGATGGCGCTGGGCGCCCCGCTCGACGTGATCGTCGTGCGGAAGCTGGGGGTGCCGTTCCAGCCGGAGCTCGGGATGGGCGCCGTCGGTGAGGGTGGCGTGCGGGTCATCAACGACGAGGTCGTCCGGATGGCCGGCGTGAGCCCCGAGGAGCTCACAGCGACTGAGGCCCGCGAACGGGCAGAGGTCAACCGCAGGGCCAGCCGGTTCCGCGGGGCCCGGCCTCCGGTGACCCTCGCCGGCAGGACCGTCGTCGTCGTCGACGACGGGATCGCCACCGGGTCCACCGCCAGGGCGGCCTGTCAGGTCGCGCGGGCAGCCGGTGCCACCCGGGTCGTCCTCGCCGTCCCGGTGGCACCTCCGGGGTGGGAGCGGTCGTTCGCCGGGGAGGCGGATGAGCTGGTCGCGCTGGAGACCCCCGGTGACTTCTTCGCTATCGGCCAGTACTACCGGGACTTCTCGCAGACCCCCGACGACGTGGTCGCCGCCTGCCTCGACCTGGCCGCCAGGCGTCCGGGGCCATCCGCGACAGTGGCCCACTCGGCCCCCGCCCACCCGCCGGTGGAGGTCGACGAGCACGTCCAGGCGCGTGCCGGGACCCTGCTCCTGCACGGACATCTCGTCGTGCCAAGGGATGCGCACGGGCTCGTGGTGTTCGCGCACGGCAGCGGCAGCAGCCGGCACAGCCCGCGCAACCGGCATGTGGCCGAGGCGTTGCGCAAGGCCGGACTGGGGACGCTGCTGTTCGACCTGCTGACCGCGCAAGAGGAGCTCGACCGGGCCAACGTGTTCGATGTCTCGCTGCTCGCGCAGCGGCTCACCGGCGTCACCCACTGGCTGCAGGAGCAGCCGGCCACGGCCGGGCTGACGATCGGCTACTTCGGGGCGAGCACGGGGGCGGCTGCCGCCCTGTCGTCGGCCGCCCAGCCCGGCAGTCCGGTCGGCGCGGTGGTCTCCCGCGGGGGTCGGCCGGACCTGGCCGGCCCGTGGCTGCCCTCGGTCCAGGCCCCCACCCTGCTCATCGTTGGCGGCCGGGACGACGTCGTCCTGCAGCTGAACCGGGAGGCGCAGGCCCAGCTGCGCTGCACCAATGAGGTGGTGGTCGTGCCCGGCGCCACGCACCTGTTCAGCGAGCCGGGCGCGCTCGAGTCGGTGGCCCAGCTGGCGGCGGACTGGTTCGTCCGGTACCTGGCCCAGCCGACGTCACCTCGGTGAGTGGCAGGACCTGACGGCCAGCTTGACGAACCGCTCGGCGGCGGGGGTCCTGGTACGTCCGCAGCGCTGCCCGACGAGGATCGTGCGCGGCTCGAGCGGTGGGTCCAGCGTCCGGATCCGGACGCCGGGGTCGTCGGGGTCCACGGCCAGCAGGGGCAGGATCGCCGGGCCCATGCCCGCGCGGACCATGGCCTGCACGGCCCCGTTGTCGTTGGAGCGGAACACGTAGTTCGGGCTGACCCCGGCGGCCCGCAGCCCGCCGTCGATGAGGTTCTGACAGGAAGAGACCTGCTGGCCGACCATGGGCCGCCCGGCGAGGTCAGCCAGCGGGTAGGCGGCCGCGGTCATCTCGGTCTCGGCCGGCAGCACCAGCACGAAGGGGTCCTGGCACAGCTCGACCGTCTCGATCCGCTCGTCGGTGACCGGCCCGATGAGGAACGACAGGTCGAGCTCGTCCGCGGCGAGCCGGCGCACCAGCTCGTCGTTGTCATCGGTCTCGAACAGCCGGATGTCCACCCCAGGTGTCTCGGCCCGGACCTGCCCGACCACGGACGGCAGCAGCTTGACCGAGACACTCTGGAAGGTCCCCACCAGGAGGCGACCGCTGATGCCGGCGGCCAGCTCGTCGAGCTCCTCCGCAGCGGCGTCGATCCGGTCGAGGATCGACTCGGCGTGCCTCAGCAGCAGCCGGCCGGCGGGAGTGATCTCGGCCCGGCGGGGCCCGCCCGGCCGGTCGAACACCGGCTGCCCGATGGCCCGCTCTAGCCCGGCGATCTGCTGGCTGATGGCGGCCTGGGAGAACCCGAGCCGTTGCGCGGCGCGGCCGAAGGACCCCTCCTCGGCCACCGCGCGCAGGGCGGCCAGATGGCGCAGCTCGAGGCCGTGGATGCCCGACATGGACATAAGCATAGATGATTGTTGTGATGACAGACGATCGCTTTTCCTTATAGATGGCCGTCCCTACAGTGGCACGCGAGAGGAGATCCCGATGATCGAGTTCCGCGTGCACGACATGGACGAGCTGGCGCACAGGGTGGCGGCGGAGGGCATCGACGCGCACCCCGTCGCCGTGATCGAGCTGGCGCACGCAGCCCACGACCTGGGGGTCGCCCAGGTGCTGATCGACGTGCTCGTCGACCCGGCCGAGCCGGAGGCGGCCCGGCTGCGGGCGTTCGGCCGGATCGCCTCAGCGCTGTCCGCCGTGACGCCGTCCGGCCGTTCTGCCCCGGTGCCTGCAGCGGACGATAACGACGGGGCCGAGATCCCGGTCGGGGTCACTGCCGCGGCCTGCTGCTGACCGCAGTCGCGGGCGCCAGGATCCGCCGTCCGCTCCCCGTCGGGCGCTAGGTTTGGGCCACTCACACGAGGCTCGCCGGGGAAGGGGACAGTGCGGTGGGGATCCGGCCGGACTGGCGGCTGCTGGCCGTCTTCGTCGGGCTGTTCGCCGTCTTCGTTCTCGAGGTGGTCACCTCGGGGACCGTCTTCCTCACGTTCCTGCTGGTCCCGGTCCTGGTGGCCGCCACGTTCGCGAAGCCGACGGCGGTCGCCGTGCTCGGCGGCCTCGCGGTGCTGCTCGGCATCATCGCTGGAGCGGTCACCGAGACGCTCTGGCACGGGCCGTTCGGGGTGCGGCTGGCCGGGCTCGTCCTGACTGCGACGCTGGGGGTGGTCGTCACCCGGCAGCGCAGCCAGCGCGACGCCGAGCTGCGGGCGATGTCCCTCACCGACCCGCTGACCGGCCTGCCCAACCGGCTGCTGCTGGCGGACCGGCTGCGGATCGCTCTCGAGCAGCGGCAGCCGCTGACGCCCATCACTGTGCTGTTCGTCGATCTCGACGCGTTCAAGGCGGTCAACGACCGTTACGGCCACCTGGCCGGTGACGGCGTGCTGGTCGAGACCGCGGCCAGGCTGCAGGAGTGCGTCCGAGTCGGCGACACCGTCGCGCGCTACGGCGGGGACGAGTTCGTGGTCGTGTGCCCGTCGGCGTCGAGCAGGCACGGCGCCGAGGAGGTCTGTCGTCGGGTCCTGGGTGCGTTGTCTCGACC
This sequence comes from Actinomycetes bacterium, assembly GCA_036510875.1. Lineage (NCBI taxonomy): Bacteria > Bacillati > Actinomycetota > Actinomycetes > Actinomycetes bacterium. The sequence continues at coordinate 671 of DATCDE010000201.1, read as the reverse complement.
GGTCGAGGTGAACGGTCGCGAGATCCTGCTCAATGGTTCAGTGGGGGCCGCTGTCGGCGGCCCGCCGTACGTGGACGCGGACATGCTGCTGGCCAGGGCCGACCAGGCGCTGCTGAGCGCGAAGCGGGCCGGCGGGTCCCGGTTCTCGTTGAGCGACATGGCCGCCAACTCCTAAGCATCTGACAACCTTTAGGGACATCTCAGGTTGGGCTCATGGCCTCCTCAGACTGCGGGACTGTGATGAGTGACGGAGCCCGAGCCGCCAGCCTCGCTCTCAGTCGATGAGGAGAAGGCCGTGAATGAGCCGTACGAGCCCGACGGAACGAGTCTGCCGCAGCCGCCCACGGACATGAGCTGGCCAGGCGCATGGTCCGCTCCTGCCGAACCACCGCAGCCCGGCCCCCCTCGCCGCAACCACTCCCGGCTGTTGGCGGGAGCCGCGATCTTGGTCGGTGGCGGCTTGCTGGCCGGGCTGGTGGTCGGCTACGGCGTCTGGCGTCCGAGCGGCACCCCAGCCGGGTTGCAGCAGGCGTCCAGCGGCACCGTCGGCTCGTCGACCGGCTCGTCGACCGGCAGTTCGACCGGCAGTTCGACCGGCAGTTCGACCGGCAGTTCGACCGGCAGTTCGACCGGCAGTTCGACCGGCAGTTCGACCGGCAGTTCGACCGGCA
>DATCDE010000200.1 GCA_036510875.1 Actinomycetes bacterium | reverse complement strand
GTCAAGGGCAGGGACCTATGACCCGCCCGCCTGGCGCGCCGCGCTCCAGGCGATCCCGTCGAGGATGTCGTGCTCGGACACCAGCACCGAGGGCAGTCCGGTCCGCTCCAGGATGACTTGCAGCACCAGGGCACCCGCCCCGATCACGTCCACCCTCCCGGGGTGCATCACCGGGACGGCGGCCCGCTCGGCCCGGGTGGCCGCCAGCAGCCGCTCAGCCAGGTCGTGGACCGCCGTTGCGGCCAGCCGGTAGTGGTGGGTCACCCGGGCGTCGTAGGCCGGGATACCGGCGTCCATGGCCGCGAGGGTGGTCACCGTGCCGGCCAGCCCGACCAGCGTGCGGGCCTGCCCGAACGGCACGGCGGCGGCCGCCCGGTCCACCGCCGCAGCAACATCCGCCCGCGCCGCGGCGACCTCCGCGAAGGACGGCGGGTCGCCGTGCAGGTGCCGCTCGGTCATCCGCACGCACCCGACGTCCACCGAGGTCGCGGCGGACGGCGACGACGAGCCCAGCACGAACTCGGTAGAGCCCCCGCCGATGTCCACCACGAGGAACGGCCCCTCCTCGCGGCCCACCAGCTCGCGGGTGGCCCCGGCGAAGGACAGCCTGGCCTCCTCCTCCCCCGACACCACCGCGGGCTCTACGCCGAACCGCTCGACCACCCCGGCCACGAACTCATCGCGGTTCTCCGCGTCCCGGGACGCCGACGTCGCCACGAACCGCAGCCGCTCCGCACCCAGGGACGAGATCTGCGCGGCGTACCGGTCGCAGGCCGCGAAGGTGCGGGCCAGCGCCTCCGGGGCCAGCCGCCCGGTGCGGTCCACGCCCTGCCCGAGCCGCACCACCTCCATGGTGCGGACCAGGTCGACCAGCATGCCGGCATCCGGATCGACGTCGGCGACGAGCAGCCGGATCGAGTTGGTGCCGCAGTCGATCGCCGCTACTCGGCGCCCTACCCCACGCACCGGCCGGCCTCCCACCACCGGGGCAGCAGCGCCAGTGCCTCGTCGCCCAGCGGGTTCACCCCGGGGCCGGCGGCCAGCGCGTGCGCCACCAGCACGTGCAGGCACTTGACCCGGTCCGGCATGCCTCCGGCGGAGATCCCCTCCAGCTCGGGCACGTCCGCGATCCGCGATCGCTCGGTGACGTAAGCCAGGTGCGCCGCCCGGTACGCGGCGGCCAGCTCGGGGGCGGTGTCCAGCCTGGACTGCATCTCCCGCATGACCCCCTGCGACTCCAGCGTGCTCACCGCGCCGGTCGCCCGCGGGCAGGTCAGGTAGTACAGCGTCGGGAACGGCGTGCCGTCGGGCAGCCGAGGATCGGTCTCGACGACGTCCGGCAGCCCACACGGGCAACGGTGCGCGACCCGGCGCAGCCCCCGCGGCGGCCGGCCCAGCTGGGCCTCGACCACGGCAACATCCGCGGGGGAGTCGAAGCTCACGGCTTGGACGGCGGCGCGTCCGCGGCCTTCACGGAGTCCCACAGGTTGCTGAACCACGCCTTCGGCGGCGGCGCCCCCTGCGTCGGCGCGTCGTTCTGGGTCGGCTGTGGCGTGCCGAGCACCACGAAGCCGGTCTCCCCCGGCAGCACGAAGTGCAGCCGGTCCCGCGCCTGCGCCTCCACATACGCCGGGTCGGCCCAGCGCTTCTTCAGCGCCTCGAGCGCGTCGACCCGGGCCTGGGTCGACGCCGCCTGGGCGCGCAGCTGGTCCAGCTGGGCCTGCTGGCGCATGAACTCCCGGACCGGCCAGGCGAACGCGACCACGAGCAGCGCCAGCACGAGGAACAGCATGGCGGCCCGTCCGGTGAGCTTCGGCCGGGAGGGCGGCGCCTCGTCGGCCGGGCGCCGGGCCTCCGGACGGTCCCGCCGTCCAGCCGCAGCCACCCGTGGCGCGGCTCCCGGCCGGGACGCCGAGGAGCGCGCTCGCCCGCCCGAGGGCCGGGTGGGGGAGGTGCCGCGCGCTGCCATGCCTCCCAGGATCTACGAGGTGAACCTCGGAAACGCGGAGCGACCCGCGTAACGTGCCGCGTCGTCCAGCTCCTCCTCGATGCGCATGAGCTGGTTGTACTTGGCCACCCGCTCGCTGCGAGCCGGGGCACCGGACTTGATCTGCCCGGCGTCCGTGGCCACGACCAGGTCGGCGATCGTGGTGTCCTCGGTCTCGCCGGAGCGGTGGCTGAACATGCAGCGCATGCCACTGCGGTGGGCCAGGGTGACGGCGTCCAGGGTCTCGGTGAGCGTGCCGATCTGGTTGACCTTCACCAGCAGCGCGTTCGCGGACTTCTCTTCGATGCCTCGCTGCAGCCGCACCGGGTTGGTGACGAACAGGTCGTCGCCGACGACCTGCACCCGCTCGCCGAGGGCCGCGGTGAGGGCGTTCCAGCCGTTCCAGTCCTCTTCGGCCAGCGGGTCCTCGAGGGAGACCAGCGGGTAGGCGTCGACCAGGCCGGCGTAGTACTCGGTCATCTGCTCGGCGGTCTTCTCGCCGCCCTCGAACCGGTAGTACCCGTTGACGAAGAACTCGGTGGCCGCGGCGTCGAGCGCGACGGCGACGTCGGCACCCGGGCGCAGGCCGGCCTTCTCGATGGCCTCGAGGATCGCGTCGAGCGCGGCCCGGTTGCTGTCCAGGTTGGGTGCGAAGCCGCCCTCGTCGCCCAGCCCGGTGGCCAGGCCCTTGGTCTTGAGCACCGACTTCAGCGCGTGGTAGGTCTCGGCGCCCCAGCGCAGCGCCTCCGCGAAGGTCGCCGCGCCGATCGGCGCGACCATGAACTCCTGGATGTCGACGTTGCTGTCGGCGTGCGCGCCACCGTTGATGATGTTCATGAACGGCACCGGCAGCACGTGTGCGTTCGGGCCGCCGACGTAGCGGAACAGCGGCAGGTCGGCCGAGTCGGCCGCTGCGCGGGCCACCGCCAGCGAGACGCCGAGGATGGCGTTAGCGCCGAGCCGGGACTTGTCGGGGGTGCCGTCGAGGTCGATGAGCGTCTGGTCCACCAGCCGCTGCTCCGACGCCTCGTAGCCGAGCAGTTCGGGGCCGATCTCGTCGATGACGGCGAGCACGGCCTTGCCGACGCCCTTGCCGCCGTAGCGCTCGTCGCCGTCCCGGAGCTCGACCGCCTCGAATGCGCCGGTGGAGGCACCCGAGGGGACGGCGGCGCGGGCGATAGTGCCGTCGTCGAGAGCGACCTCGACCTCGACGGTTGGGTTGCCACGCGAGTCCAGGATCTCGCGGGCGCCGACGGCCTCGATGCTTGCCACGGTGGGCTCCTTCGCGCTGCGTGCTACGGACGAAACACTTCTGACGACCCTATCGAGGGCGGGCGGACATGCGTCAGGGGGGCCGGGACGAATCCCGGCCCCCCTGACGAGGTGCTGTCGTGCTAGGTACTGCTAGTTCAGCCTGCGAGCGCCACTGCTGCGGCGTTCATGACTGCCGGGCTAACCGCCCCGGTCAGACCGAGCGCGTTCAGCGTCGTAACAAACGGGCCGACCGTGCTCTTGCCGAGGTACGCCGGCGCACCCGGGCCGAGGACTGTCGGCGACTGGGCCAACAGGATCACCGCGCCTGGAGCGGTACCGGCCACCGGGCCCGCCGTCAGAGCGTCCGGGAAGTCAGCGCCGGTGGCGATGTGCACCGTTGCCTTCGAGAACGCCAGCCCCGGCGGGGTCGTTGTGATCGCGTTGGTCTCCCAGGTCGCGATCGCTGCCGCGGTCAGGGTCCGGTCAGCGCCCGCCAAGCGAGCGGTGATCGTGATGCCGAGGCCCTTGATCGCAGTCTCGACCGCGGTGGACACCGCGCCGGTGCCACCCACGATGACCACGTTGGTCACGCCCATGTCGACCAGCTGCTGCTGGGCAGACGGGGCGAGTGCCGCGGGGGTCGTGAGGAGCAGCGGGAACTGCTTGTTGTAGACCGCAGGCCCGACCGACAGCGCGTCAGCGAAGACCGCCCCAGTGGCAATGACGGCCGTGGAGTGGGTCGCGAACTGGTGCTCGTTGACGATCTTGTTGGTCGCGTAACGGTCAGCGCCGCCGAGCCGGATCACGTTGATGAACGGGCCAGTCGAGTTATTCGAGACGTGCAACGCGGCGATCTGGTTCTCGATCGCCAAGCTCACCGCACCGGGCCCACCGACGATGTAGACGGTCCCGATCGGGTTGGTGACCATCGTGTTGAGGGTGATGGACGGCAGCACCTTCGGCTGGGTCAACAAGATCCCCGTGCCGTTCTGGGCCGCCAGGAAGCCGGCAGACAACGCGTCCGGGAAGAGCGCCCCGGTGGCCAGCACAACGCTGGTCGCATTGTGCGCGGGGAACTTCGCGTTGAACAGCGCTGCAGCGGTTGCATAGCGGTCAGTGCCACCGACCCGCGATTGGTTCACAACGGAAGCCACCGTGGCCGCCGAGCCAATCACAGTGCCGCCAAAGTCTGCCGTCACCGTCACCGGGCCGACATATGCCGCGGGGATATCGATCTTGGCACCACTGAGGACGAAGGTGTTTGCCGACGTTGTCGGGATCGTGCCAGTCGCCAGAGTCGCTGTCAGGGTGTTCGCGCCAAGAGCGCTGTATGTCCACGTGGTACCCGAGGGACCCGTGAGCGTTGGCGTAGAACCTGCAGTGAATACGGCACCGGCGGGGGCCAGTGTGAACTTGATCGGGCTGTTAATGACGTGGGAATTCACGTCAGAGGCGGTCAAGGTACCCAGAGCCACACCGGAGATGACTGCGGCCGAGCCGCTCACGGGGACGACCGAGGCCGCGACGAACTTGGTGTTCGCGACGGTAGCGTTGGACACCGACGCAGGTGCTGGTGCAGAGAGCGAGCCATTGGCCGCGAGCCCAAGGTTGACGTTGCCCACCGCGGTGGAGCCGGTCGTGTACTTGATCCCACCGAGCGTGATCGCAAAGACATCAGTGGCGCCGGTCGTGCTGGCCGGGCTGTTGAATGTAACGGTGACGACGTCCTTGATGCCAGCGGCTGTGCACTGTGCACTGCTGCTCGTTGCGGAAAGTGCGGAAACAGGACTCGGCTTCGTCGCGGTCCCGGCCGCTCCGGTCGCTTGTACAAAGGGACCAGAAACAGTCACTGTTGGTGCCGCGCTGAACGAGACCGCGTTCGCCAGGTGAGCTGCGGTGTCGCACAGGTTGCCGGCGATCGTGAAGGTAGCCGTAGCACCGGTGGTCCACCCGTTCGTCGTCCAGTACTCGATGTCACCCGCGGCCTGGTTCGCCAAACCTGGGTAGATCGTGGTCTGGCCTGCGCCTGCGGTGGTCAGCTGGTAGGTACCAGCGGCCGGAGTTGCCACCGCGGATGCCAGCCCGCCGGTTGCTACGAGCGTGCCCGCGATGACCGCGGCTGCCAGCCCACCGGCTCCCGCACGGCGCAACCTCATGGTTGCTGTACTCACAAGTGCCTCCTCGAAGAAGCATGTCGTTGTCTGTGTGGGGAACCTTCCCCGGTGGTCAGCCCTGGGCGGGGCCTCCCAAGCAGCCGGATCCTCGTGCAACATCACTCGCACCCAACTGCGCCGAACCCTACACCGTGATCGTTCTTGGACAAGTACGCAGCGTCACGGCGCGCCACGCACCACGGAGCCGATAGGAAAGAAACTGCTCCCCTTCAGGAAAACGACGTCCGATGGACCCACAGAAGCACAGTCCCCCACACACCTTCGGCGCGCTGAGTGACCTGCGTTCACTTACATGGATCATGACGATTCGACCCTACCGCACTTGGTCCCATGCATCACAGGACCTTGGTCATTCCACCCCTCGACCCCTTGCGGGGCAGCGCTCAGATCAGGTGCCGTATGTCTGATTCGTCTCAGTTGATCCTTGTCTGACACTCCCACCAGCCTGCCGACACAGCGTCACGAACAACACCCAGACGGCCGACACCTGACCGCTGCCGAGGGTGAGCAGGTGCCGCGGTGGTGGTGAGCCGTTCACCAGGCTGGCGTCGTGCCGATCCAGCACGCTCAGCTCGGGACGTGCGTCGGCTAGGTCGGCAGCCAGCTCGCCTCCGCGCAGCGCCGCCACGACCTGCCGGCCGGGACGAACGATGACGAAGTCGATCTCCCGCTGGCACGCCTTGGTCCGCAGGTGGTGGACCCGTGCCTCAGCCGCCTGGGCGAACACCCGCACGCTGAGCGCGACCAGCAACTCGAACAGGGCGCCCAGCAACGTCCCGTCACGTGGGACGGGCGGACCGACCGGTGCTCCGTCGAGCAGCCGGGCTGCGAGGGCTGGGTCGGCCGGTGGTGCTTGGGTGCGCCGGTGAGTTTGCTCAGGAGGTTCTTCGTCGGCAGCCAGGCCGGGAGGGGGTCGACGATCCA
>DATCDE010000199.1 GCA_036510875.1 Actinomycetes bacterium | reverse complement strand
GGGTGACCAGGGCGTGCGGGGTGTCCAGGTCGACGAGTCGGCCCTGGTCGACACCTGCGGGTCGTAACGCCGTCTGACCTCTGGGTCGAAATCCCAGGGGTCACCGGACCTGCATCTTGGCAAGGGATGTGCAGGAACGGGCTGCTGTTGACACCGAGGCATGTTCTGCCGGTGGCCCGATGCTGCAGAAGACTGCCTGCTCGGCGGGACATGGATGCGCACCAGAACACTTCGCGGGCGCCTGCCTCGCGGCGTAGCTGCGGTCGCGGACCGTCGCGTGAAGACGGTGCTGTTCGATTCGTCGGTGGCCGAGATCGCCCCCTGACACCCTGGTCATACCTCGTTATACTCGTCGTCATGAAGACTGCAATCTCCGTCCCTGACGAGACCTTCGACCGAGCGAGCCGGCGTGCCCAGCAGCTGGGGATCAGCCGCTCGGAGTTCTTCTCCACCGCAGCCAAGCGGTACCTGGAAGACCTCGACCGGGAGTCCCTGACGGCCAGGATCGACGAGGCCCTGGGACTCGTCGGCGACGATCTCGACACGATCGTGGCGACAGACGTCGGGCGGGCCCGTCTCGCGCAGGCAGACTGGTGATCAGCCGAGGCAGCATTTGCTGGGTCGACCTCGGTGAGCCGCGCGGGAGTCGCCCGGCGACGGTCCGGCCGGTGCTCGTGCTGCAAGACGACGCCTACAACAGCAGCAGACTCGCGACCACGATCGCGGCCGTGATCACGTCAAACACGGGCCAGGCTGCGGTCGCCGGCAACGTGTTCATCCCGGCCTCGGCCAGCGGGTTGAAGAAGGACGCGGTCGCCAACCTGACCGCGCTCGTCACGTTGAACAAGTCCGACCTGGACCCACCAGTCGGGCGACTGCCCGAGCACCTCATGGACGAGGTCAACTCTGGACTCAAGCTGATTCTCGACCTGTGAACCACACGAGAACGCCAGCACTGCTCGATCGCCCCCGCCCTGCATCGGCACATTCAGGGCTGTGTGGATGGTGGGCTGGGCGTCAGAACAGGCCGGTGACGACCCGGAGGATCTCCTCGAGCCGAGTGCCGACGAGGAGATGGCCCTCGCCTGGGCAGTCATGCAGGACGGCGCCTGGGATCGCCTCGGCCTGGCGGCGAGCGTGGGCGATCGGGACGTCACGGTCGGCGCCGCCGTGCCACAGATGCACAGGCGCCGTGATGTCCTGCAGGCGGAAACCCCAATCCGCGGCCCACAGCGCGTAGTCCTGCGCGAGGGCCTTCCCGGTGGTGGGGGACGACCTGCGCAGGTCGGCCAACAACGCGGCCAGGATCTCCGGGTGACCCAGCACCGCGGTGTCGGCTGGGCCCAGTTGGCGCGCCATCAGATCCAGGGCACGCTCGGGCCAGCGCCGGTCGAATATGGCCATGGCCGCGAACAAGGGCAGGGTCGATGCGGGTGAGCGGCGGGCCATCCGGACCAAGAGGACATCGGCCGGCACCATGCCCGCCTCGGTGCCCGGCTCGGCGAGTGGCGCGACCCCGCTGACGATGACGGCCGCTACAACACGTTCCGGGAGGAACCGTGCACACGCGGCGGCGTGCGGACCATCCCCGGAGAGTCCGACCACCGCGAACCGTGTCAGGTGCAGGTGGTCGGCGAGCAAGGCCGCATCGTCGGCCCACCCGGCGAGGCGACGTCGCGGTTGATAGGCGCTCAGCCCTTAACCCGGCCGGTCGGGCACGATGAACCGCACCCCCGCGGCGCGCGCCGGCCGGTCGCCGAAACCGAACTGCAGCCGCGACCCCGGGGTGCCGTGGAACGCGATCACGGGAAGACCCTCCGCGGCGCCGAGCTCCATCCAGGCCAGTTCACGCTCGTCCGGGAGCACCATGACGTGGGTATCGGGCGAGTCCAGCCGACGCCCTGCGTGGTCACCGGACACCGAACTTGCGGGCGGCTCGTTGCCAGACATCACGGTTTGACACCTCCTGGTAAGCGAGGTTTCAACGATCACCATCCCCCAGCTGTGCCTCCATCGGAGGAGGCCAAGGTCCCCGCGCTCTCACACGAGCACCGGCGGCCCACCGCGGCACAGGGGCCCGAAGGTCCGTGGCACGGTCCTGCGCCGGGGGTCCACCCGCCGCGTGGTCGGGTACTCCACGGGCACCAACCCCAGCGCTTCGCGCCGCGCCCGCATCCCGACCTCGTGGACGGCGGGGACCCCCGGGCCGGGCCCACTACAGCAACAGGTGTTGGTCTGCGGGGCGCATCAAGGACGGGGGGGATGGCCGTCTGCACGAGTTGGTGACGTGGCACGAGGGGGCCGACTGCCAGGATCGGCTTCGCACGCACCGTGCATCTCGCGGACGTGCGAGCGAAGGGAGTGTGGTTGTGGGCAACGACGTGCTCCGGTTGGAAGACGTCGACCGGACGCAGGTGGCGCGTGTCGGGGGCAAGGGGGCGGGCCTCGGGGAGCTGACCCGGATCGACGGCATCCGGGTACCGCGCGGTTTCTGCGTGACGACGGACGCCTTCCGCCGGGTGATGGCGGGCGATCGCGAGATCGAGGAGGCGCTCGATCGGTTGGCGCATGTGGACCCCGGCGACCGTGAGGGCGTTGGAGTGTGCGCCGCGCAGCTCCGCCAGGCTGTCGAAGGGTTCGCATTGCCGGACGACCTGGCGGACGAGATCACCGGTGCGGTCGCGCGGCTCGATGAACACGCCGCCTACGCGGTGAGGTCGAGCGCGACGGCGGAGGACCTGCCCACGGCCTCCTTCGCCGGCCAGCAGGACACCTACCTGAACATCATGGGGCCGGCGGCGATCCTCGAGCACGTCGCGCGGTGCTGGGCGTCGCTGTTCACGGAGCGCGCCGTCGCCTACCGCCAGCGCAACGGCATCGACCACCGGCAGGTCCGCATGGCCGTGGTCGTGCAGCAGATGGTCGTCCCCCAGGTGTCCGGTGTCCTGTTCACGGCCGACCCGGTCAACGGCAACCGCAGGACCCTGTCCGTGGACGCGAGCTTCGGCCTGGGCGAGGCGCTGGTGTCCGGGCGCGTGAACCCCGACGTGTTCAAGGTGCGCGACGGTCAGATCGTCACGAAGGTCGTCGCGACTAAGCAGCTCGCGGTCGAACCGCTGCCGCAGGGAGGCACCCGCGAGCGCGTCGTCGACCCGGCGCGGCAGGCCGACCCAGCGCTGACCGACGCTCAGGTGCTCGAACTGGCGCGGCTGGGTCGCGTGATCGAGGCGCACTTCGGGTGGCCGCAGGACATCGAGTGGTGCCTGGCCGACGACGGCTTGCACATCGTGCAGAGCCGGCCCATCACGACGCTGTTCCCCCTCCCCGTCGCGGCCGACGACGCGCCCCACGTGTATGTGTCCGTCGGCCACCAGCAGATGATGACCGACCCGATGAAGCCGCTGGGGATCTCGGTGTGGCAGCTGACCGCGGCCGTGCCGATGCACTCGGCCGGGGGCCGCTTGTTCGTCGACGCCAGCCGCCACCTCGCCTCGCCCACCAACCGCGACGCCTTCGTCGCCGGCTTCACCAGGTCTGACCCGCTGACCGGGGACGCGCTGCGCACCGTCGTCGAGCGCGGCCTCGTCCCGCTCGCCCCCGACGACGGTGCGGTGCCGCGGTTCCTCGCACCCGCTGACCCGATCGAGACGAATGCGGGGATCGTTGACGAGCTGATCGCGGCCAACCGGGCGTCGGTCGCGGCCCTTCGCCGCGGGATCGCGGGCAAGACCGGTTCGGCACTCGTCGAGGCCATTCTCGAGGACATCCCGGAGTTGAAGCGGATCCTGTTCGACCCGCGCAGCCACCAGGTGTTCATGCTGGCGATGCAGGCCGCCGATTGGCTCAACAGCCACCTGGAGGAGTGGCTCGCAGAGAAGAACGTGGCCGACACCCTCACCCAGTCTGTCCCGAACAACATCACCTCCGAGATGGGCCTGGCCCTGCTGGACGTCGCCGACGTGATCCGCCCGTACCCCCAGGTGGTCGCGGTACTGCGCCGCGTCGAGGGTGACAGCGACCTCGACCAACTGCCCGCCGTCGAGGGCGGCCAGAGGGCACAGGCCGCCCTGCGGGCCTACCTCGACGAGTACGGCATGCGCTGCGTGGGCGAGATCGACATCACCCGGCCGCGCTGGAGCGAGCGGCCGTCCACGCTGGTTCCGGTGATCCTGGCCAACATCGACAACTTCCAGCCGGGGGAGGCGACGCGGCGCTTCGAGCGCGGGCGCGCCGAGGCCGAGGCGAAGCGGCGCGAGGTGCTCGACCGCCTGCGGGCGTTGCCCGACGGTGACGCCAAGGCCGACGAGACGCAGCAGATGATCGACCGGGTGCGTACCTTCATCGGCTACCGTGAGTACCCCAAGTACGGCATCGTCAGTCGCTACCTCGTCTATAAGCAGGCGCTGCTCCGCGAGGCCGAGCGGCTGGCGCGGGCCGGCGTGTTGCGCGACGCGGAGGACCTGTTCTTCCTCACGCTGCCCGAGATCGCGGACGTCGTGCGCACGCAGGAACTGGACAACGAGCTCATCCACGCGCGCAAGGAGACGTTCGCGTCGTACCACGCGCTCACCCCCCCGCGGGTGCTCACCTCCGAAGGCGAAGCCGTCACCGGCTCCTACCGGCGCCACGATGTGCCAGACGGCGCGCTGATCGGCCTACCAGTCTCGACAGGGACCATCGAGGGGCGGGCCCGCGTGATCGTCGACCTGGACCAAGCCGCCCTCGAACCGGGCGACATCCTGGTCACCAGGTTCACCGACCCCAGCTGGTCACCGCTGTTCGTCACCATCGACGGCCTGGTCACCGAGGTCGGCGGACTCATGACGCACGGCGCCGTGATCGCCCGCGAGTACGGCCTCCCAGCGGTCGTCGGCGTCGAGAACGCCACCCAGCTGATCCAGGACGGGCAGAGGATCCGCGTGCACGGCAGCGACGGCTACGTCGAACTCCTGCCGTGACCGTGGCTACCCGGATGCGAAACCGCGATCAACACCTGTTGCCGTAGTGGGGCCGGGCCTAGGACGGGGACAGCACCGCGGCTCGGTCGCCAAGGCGCTTCGCTGGCACCCGGAACGGCTGGAGCGGTCCTTCCCCAGGAGTGTGCCAGCGACCATGAACTCAGGTGCCGCTCAGGTCCTCCGCTGCGCGCACCCGCTGCCGGATGACCCGCTCTGGAACGGCACGTACGCGCGCCGGCCCGGGTGGTTGTTCGGCGGCGGTGAGCCGACGAACTCGCTGATTGAGTGCCAGCCCGAGTGCTGGCACCGATGGCGGGATGACCCTGCGTGCCTCGTCCGGTTCGTGGCCGGCGCGCCAAGGCCACGCGTGGCACAGCACCGGCATTGTCATGGCACCCTAATGGTGCCATGATTGATGCCATGGATCTCGCTCCGCACATCTCCGAGTTGCGTGACCAGCTCCTCCTCGCCGCCGAAGCGGGCGGCGAGGAGGCCAGGTCAGTGGCGGAACGCCTGACCGCGACGCTGGAGTCGGCCTTTCGTCTGGCACTGCTCGATGCGCTCTCGGTGGCCACCGCGGAGATCACCCGGGAGCTCGCGCCCGGGTCGGTCGAACTGCGGCTGCGCGGCCGCGACCCGGAATTCGTGGTGGTTGTGCCGCCCGCTCCGGAGGTCGCCGACGGCGCCGAACCGACCGCGCCGGCGTGGGACGACGACTCGCCCATGACTCGGATCAACCTGCGGCTCGGCCAGGACCTCAAGGACCGGGTCGAGGAGGCGGCCCGCTGGGACGGCTTGTCGGTCAACGCTTGGCTCGTCCGCGCGGCAGGCAACTCACTCACCTCGGGTCCCACCGGACCGTCCGCGACCCGGGGCTCCGCACGCGGCGCCGACCGCTACCGCGGATGGGTGCGCTAGCCCTGGCCGCCGGCCCGCCCTGGACCCGACTCGTTCCGATCGCACTGGAGGACTCGACATGACCAGCTTCCCCACCACCGGACCCATCTCTGCCTCCCTCGACATCGAGTGGGGCGACCTTCGGATCGTCGCGGGCGACGACGGTCCCACCATCGTCGACGTGACCCCGACAGACCCGGCGAACGAGAAGGACCGCCGCGCGGTGGAGGCCACCACGGTGGCCTGCGCCGACGGCCGCCTGCGGGTGGCCGGGCCGAAGAACGGCCTCACCAAGAAGTACGGGGCCGTGCAGGTCTCCGTGCGTCTGGCGGCGGGGTCGGATCTCGACGCGCACTTCGGCCTCGGCGCGGTCGCGGTCGAGGGCGACCTCGGCGGCTGCCGGGTCAAGACGTCGGCAGGCGACATCCGGGTGGACGGCGCGACGAGCGCCGACCTGAGGTCTGGCTTCGGTTCCGTCGCCGCTGGGGACATCGGCGGTGACGTCTACTGTACGACCGGCTCCGGCGCTGTGCAGATCGACCGGATCGGCGGCCGCGCCGAGGTGAAGAACTCCAACGGCGACACGAGGATCGGCGACAGCGGCGGACCGCTGCGGGTCAAGGCGGCCAACGGCGACATCTCCGTCGCCCGCGCGCGGGGGGACGTCGTCGCGACCTCGGCGAACGGCAACCTTCGGATCGGCAGCGCGGAGAGTGGAGCCGTGCAGCTGAAGACGTCCCTGGGCCGCATCGAGGTCGGCATCCCGGCCGGCACGTCCGCGCTGCTCGACCTCAAGACGTCGTATGGCGCCGTGCGCAACGAGCTCGACGCCAGCGACCAGCCGGCCGCGGGCGCGCGCACCGTCGAGGTGCAGGCACACACCAGCGCCGGCGACATCGACGTCGTCCGCGTCTCCATCGGCGACGCAGGGAACTGAGGCTCTCGTCATGAGTACACAGTCGGTCACCGCCCTCCACGTGCAGGGCCTGGAGAAGTCGTACAAGGAGCTGCGCGTGCTGCGCGGCGTGGACTTCGACGTGGCGCGGGGCAGCATCTTCGCCCTGCTCGGCTCCAACGGCGCGGGCAAGACCACGGTCGTGAAGATCCTTTCCACGCTGCTCAAGCCCGACGCGGGGACGGTCACCGTCGCTGGCTTCGACGTCGCCAGGCACCCGGCCGACGTGCGGGAGTCCATCAGCCTCACCGGGCAGTTCGCGGCCGTGGACGAGATCCTCACCGGGCGGGAGAACCTGGTCCTGATGGCCCGGCTGCGGCACCTGAAGGGCGCTGGCCGGATCGCGGATGACCTGCTGGCCCGCTTCCAGCTCACCGACGCGGCGCAGCGGAGGGTGGCGACGTACTCCGGAGGCATGCGCCGCCGGCTGGACATCGCCATGAGCCTGATCGGCAATGCGCCGGTGATCTTCCTGGACGAACCGACCAGCGGGCTCGACCCACAAGCTCGCCTCGACGTGTGGAACAGCATCAAACAGCTCGCCGGGCAGGGCACCACGGTGCTGCTCACCACGCAGTACCTGGACGAGGCCGAACAGCTCGCCGACCGGATCGCGATCCTCCACCAGGGACGGATCATCGCGAACGGCACGCTCGCCGAACTGAAACAGCTCCTGCCGCCCGCCAAGGTCGAGTACGTCGAGAAGCAGCCGACCCTGGAGGACGTCTTCCTCGCCATCGTCGGCGCCAACGGCAAGGGCAGCGACGCTGGCAAGGACCCGGCCTCGGCACCGACGAGTAAGGAACAGCGATGACCACACACTTCTTCGGCGACACCGCCGTCCTGACGGGACGATCACTGCGCCACATCGCCCGCAGCCCGGACACCATCATCACGACCACGATCATGCCGATCGCCTTCATGCTGCTGTTCGTCTACGTGTTCGGCGGCGCGATCAGCGCAGGGTCGCGTTCGTATGTGAACTACCTGCTGCCCGGCATCCTGCTCATCACGATCGCGTCGAGCATCGCCTACACCGCCTTCCGGCTGTTCATGGACATGAACAGCGGCATCGTCGAGCGCTTGCAGTCCATGCCGATCGCACGGTCGTCCGTGCTGTGGGCGCACGTGCTGACCTCGCTGGTCGCCAGTCTGATCTCGCTCGTGGTCGTCGTGATCGTCGCCCTGATCATGGGCTTCCGCTCCAGGGCCGGAGTGCTGGCGTGGCTCGCGGTGGCCGGCATCCTGATCCTGTTCACCCTGGCGTTGACCTGGCTCGCCGTCATCGCCGGCCTGTCCGCGAAGACCGTGGACGGCGCGAGCGCGTTCTCCTACCCGCTCATCTTCCTGCCGTTCGTCAGCTCGGCCTTCGTGCTCACCGCGACCATGCCCGGCCCGGTGCGTGCCTTCGCCGACAACCAGCCGGTGACGCCCATCGTCAACGCGATCCGCGACCTGTACACGCAGCAACCGGTCAGCACCGACATCTGGATCGCCCTCGCCTGGTGCCTCGGCATCCTCGTCGTCGGGTACGCCCTCGCCATGGCCACCTACCACCGCAAGATCGCCTAAGGATGTGGCTGCGGCGGTGCGTGTTCCGGCTGCCGAGAAGTCTCAAGTAGCCGGTTATTGTTCTGCTCCCCAACATGCAGCCGGGGGAGGGCCCCGACGGGATCGTCGAATCCGGGTCGAGCCTCGCGCGATGGCGTTGATGCCAGTACGGAGTGGCTTCGAAGGGTGTTCGGGGTCGGCGGTCTCCTGGTTGACTGCGACGTGAATGTACGTGCCGTTGTCCGTACATCGAGGGAGGGTGGGATGGCTGCGACGGCCCGGTTGGAGGTTCGGGTTCGCCCGGACACCAAGGCGCGCCTGGAGCGGGCGGCGGCTCTGGCGCAGGTTCCGGTGAGTGAGTTCGTGCGTTCGGCCGCGGAGGGTCGGGCTGAGCAGGTGCTCGCCGAGCACGACACCCAGACCCTGGTGCCGGCGGAGTTCTACGACGAGCTGCTGGCGGCGCTGGACGCCCCCGCGCAACCCAACCCGGCGCTGTCCCGCGCGGCCGGCAGGGCACGTGATCTGGTCGCCGGCTGATCGGTGGGGTACCGCTCAGAGGCGCTCGACCCGGATCGGCACGACCTCAGCGCGTTGGACTGTGGGGAACCCGAGCTGGACGGGTGGCTGCGCGAGCACGCGGCCGGCGCGGAGGCGCGCCGGGTGGCCCGCACGTTCGTGTGGGTCGCCGACGAGCGCGCGGACCTGGTGGTCGGCTACTACAGCCTGACCGGACACCGCCTGGTTCGCGACGCACTTCCCACCGGCATCGGCCGAGGAAGTCCCACCGAGATCCCGGCCGTATTGCTGGCTCGACTCGTGCTGGACCGCGGTCAGCAGGGAACCGGTGTCGGCGGGGCTCTTCTCGCCGATGCGCTGGGGCGGATCGTGGTGGCGACGCAGACGGTGGCTGCGCGGTTCGTCGTCGTGGATGCCGTGCATGAGCGCGCAGCGGGCTTCTACGAGCACCACGGCTTCCGGCGCATCCCCGGCGCGCTTCGGCTCGTGCAGGAGGTGTCCGACATCGCAGCCGCGATCCACCGGTTGTGACCCACGGCGCCGGACGCGTCACCGGGGCTGGTCCACCGCCGGTCAACACCGCGGCGTGGACGATGCCGGACGCGTCTGGACGTTCAGCGACGGTGCGGGTCGTTGACCTGCGCAGACGTCGTTCCACTGCCGTCGGTGAGTGTCCGCAGACATCCAGACACCGTCGCTCATAACCCAGAGGTCGCAGGTTCAAATCCTGCCCCGCTACGGGTATCGTTGTAGGTCAGCAACGCGGCGCCTCCGGCGCACCGTGGTGCGCGAAGATTCACGGCGCTCGACGTGTTTCTTATGCAATTTGTACAGCGCACCGCGAATCTTCGCGTCAGAGGCGTGATCACCGATCTTGGTGGTCTCGCCTCTTGATCATTGTCAGCAGAAATGTCAGCAGGAGCCTGTTCTGCTGCGCCCTCACAAGATCAAAGTGGGGCGGATTCCCGACATTGCGGGACAGTCGTGGACGCTGGTGGAGGGAATCTCGGTCGGTCTCACCGTTTCTGCGTTCTGACCACTGGGGCGTCAACCCAGAGGTCATCGACGGCCCGCAGCGGCATGGCCGCGGGCTCGGTCCCGTCTACACGGGGCCAGCATGATCAGTCTCGACGGCAGTCAACCGAACCTTCAGCAGACCCGGTCGTCGCCGCCTTGACTCGTGGCCGCCGACGCGTGTGACTCCGGAAGAGCCTGGTCTCCCTGGGGAGGGCTTGCCTCCGCTCCACTGCTGGCCCGAAGCGGGTCAGGTTACGGGCTCATGAGACGAGCTACCTGGATCCGATCGGCGTGGCCGCGGGCCTCGGCGTCGTACTCGAAGGAGGAGACCCGCCCCGGCACGTTCGCCTGCGACGCCAGCGCAGCCGCCCTAGGCAGGCCTCGTTCGCCCGCCCACGCAACCGATCGGCGCGGTCGACTTCCGATCCTCCCGTGATTCGCCCCCGGTGGCTCAGTCGCCCGGTCATCGGATGCCCCTCGGGTCTGAAGCCCGCGTCACTGTCGTGCCGCGTTTCGCACGGCCGTGTTTCGCGGAGGTACCGAGTTGTCGGGCGCTGTGGCGGTTCGGTCCGGCTATCGGGGGAAGCGGCGGGCGACTGCCTCGCCTGCGGGCAGACCGTCCACGAACTCACGAAGGAAGGCCAGGATCGCATCGAGGTCATGTCCCGCCGACCGACGATCGATCTCTGAGCAAAGACGCGATTCGACCTTAGCCACGGCCCCGGCAGTTCGCCTGCCGTCCGGGGTCAGCTGGAGCAGCACCTCTCGGCCGTCGGTCTCGCTGCGGGTCCGCTCGACCAGCCCCTGCGTGACCAGGCGGTCCACGAGCCGGCTCGGGTTGGTGCCGCTCTCGCAGACGAGCAGGGCACCGAGCCCGCTGAGAGTGAGCACCTTGTGTTCGCCGAGGACACGCAGCACCTCGGCCTGGGCAGGGGAGAGCCCGAGCGGCCGAAGACCGGCGGCAAGCTGACGGTTCCCCTCCCGCTGGGCCGCCAGCACCAAGTAGCGGAGCTCCTCGGCGCGACTCATCCGTTGCTCCAGTCTCGTCTCAATGACACGACATCAATATAGATCCCGTCGTTCAGCATGGGCAATCCCGAGGCATCGATTGACAGCTCGGAGTGGGCCGGCTATTCTTATGACACGACATACATGTCGTATCATATACAAGGAGAAACCATGACCACCATCGTCACCGTCCCGTGCTTCTCCGGGGCTCCGTGGGATACCCGACAGCTCGCCCCACTCGCGGGCCGAGACGTCCGCACGATGCGCCTGCCGGAACGCCTAGACAGCGTCGAGGCGAACGCCGACTTCCTCGCCGACCAGATCGCCGATCTCGATGACTGCGTCCTCGTGGGGGACTCCTACGGTGCCGTCATCTCGCTCACCCTCGCCGTCCGTCAACCACGTGGGCTGTCCGGGCTCGTGCTCTCCGGTGGGTTCGCGGCGAACCCGCTGCCCGCGTGGAAGGGGATGGCAGCCGCGGCGTCGCGCTTCGCCGGCGGCCCGCCCTACCGCCAGGGCACCCTGCGGTTCCACGCCTACCAGCTCGCCTCGAAGTTCGACGCCACGGCTCCGATCCCGCACACCCAGGACGACTACCGGCAGCTCTTCGTCGAGAACACCCCCCGCGCCACCTACACCGCCCGGGTCACCTCGGTCACCCGCTTCGACGTCCGCGACCGCCTCGACCGGGTCAACGTGCCGACCCTGCTGCTCACCCCCGAGGACGACAAGCTCGTCGGGGAGAACGCCGCCAAGGAGATGCTCGCCGGCATCCCCGACGCCCGCGAGGTCATCCTGCCGCGAACCGGTCACATGTTCCGGTTCACCCACCCCGACCAGTACGGCGCCGTCATCACGCACTTCGTCGACGAGCACGTCCTGCACGCCTCGGCCCAGGCCTGAGCAGTTCGGTCAAGCCGTGAGGGTCTTGGCGACCGACCAGAGCCGTTCCTCGCGCGCTTCGTCGAAGGCGGTGGGTGACGGGTCGATGTCGTGGTCGATGTGGACGTAGCGTCCGCCGCTCGGTCCGAGCTCGCCCATGGCCATGCGTGCGAGGGTGAGCCCCGACCGGTCTGGCGAGCTCAACGCAGGCTGGGTCGTGCATCAGGCTGGCATCGATCGTTCGACGAAAGGGTTCCGCGCTGGCCGAAGCCCTCGTCACGGCAGGGACTGTCTGCGGACGGGCCAGCCAGGGCGCCGATCCACGACAGGGCGATGAATGAGCACCACTCGACGGCTGCCTCGCCCCGGGGCTCCTGTTGGCGTAGGACGACAGTGATGGCTCCGTAGACCCTCGCCAATAGGGCCAACGACTCGGTGTCGACATCCGAGCTCTGATCGAGTACGCCGCTCCGCAAACACGAGCCGACGGCTTCGACCAGGCACGTGTATGACCGGCGAGCGGAGACCAGTCCTCGATCGCAGTGTGGGGTTCTGCCAGGCGAGTGCGATCCGGTGAGGAGCCCATAGCGGGCCGGGTGGTCGAGTGCGTATCGGATGTGGGCGACCGTCACCGCTCGCAGTCGTTGGTACGGGTCTTCTGTCATCGCGGCGGCGGCACTCATAACCGTGCCGAGTTGGTCGTCGACGACGTGGGCCATGAACTCGACGAGGTCGGCTCGGGTCGCGTGGTAGCGGAAGAACGCGGACGCAGAGAGCCCTGCCCTGGCCGACACCGTCCTTGTTGTGACTGTGGCGAGGTTCTGCGACTCGTCGAGCAACGCGAGGGCGGCCGCGGTCAGGGCAAGACGCATCTCCGCAGAGGATTAGCGGGGTCCTGGCATGTCCGAGTAGGTGGGGTTGATTGGTGTGTAGCTACGGGTTCGGCTCAGCTCGACCGGTGGTGATCGTGCCGGCCGAGGTGCGTGTGGTTGGGGTCGCCGTCGTGCTTGAAGCCGTAGGCCATGGCCCGGTCCATCCCGATGTGGGCGAGCCACACGGTGGCCAGGGCGACGACGAGCATCTGCTGCTGCCAGAGCCCGACGCCCACGAGTGCCAGGGGGAGCGGTGTTGCGTGCGCGAGGTTGTAGACGAGCGCCCCCGCGGAACGCGACACTAGGTAGCCGAGGGCGCCGAGGTCGGGCAGCAGCAGCGTGGCCGGTAGCAGCCACCACGCCTGCCCGGTGCGCGAGTAGGCGACCAGGGCGGCCACCAGCAGCGCGAGGCCCTCGACCCGTAGGAAGGCGCGGGGTCGTCCGGTGACGACGCCGGCCTGCGGCGGGTTCGGTGCACCGACCGCGTGGAGCGAGGGGGCGGGGGAGAGGGTGTCCATGGTGGTTCCTCGGTCAGCTCGTGGGGGTCGCGAGGGCGTGGAGGGCGACGACGAGTCCGTCGACGAGGCGCTCGAAGCTGCGGTCGATGTCGACGGGCAGGCCGAAGCCGCCGGAGGACTCGAGGGCGATGAAGCCGTGCAGGGTGGAGCGGATGGCGCGGGTGGCGTCGATCGCGTCGATGCCGTGGAGGTCGTAGCCCGCCAGCACGTCCAGCACGACGCCGACAGCGGCGGCGCTGGCCGCCTCGTCGTCGGTGTCGCCGGGCTCGGGTGCGCGGACGGTGGCGCTGTAGCGGCCCGGGTGCTGCACCGCCCACCGGCGGTACGCCGCAGCGAGGGCGCGGATCGCATCGTCACCAGACTTGCCGACGGCAGCGCGACCCAGGACGTCGGCGAGCTCGGTCTTGGCGCGGACCGCGATGCTGCGCTGCAGGGCGTCCATGCCGTCGATGTGCTTGTAGAGGGACGGCTGGCGGACGCCGAGGCTCTCGGCGAGCGCGGCGAGGGTGAGGCGGGACAGGCCCACCTCGTCGGCGATGCGCTCGGCCTCGACGACGACGCGGTCCTCGCTCAGCCCGGCCCTAGCCACGACTGCCCGCCTCGGCGAGGAACGAGCCGATCGCGGCGGCCACGAGCTCGGGCTGCTGCGACTGGGGGTAGTGGCCGGCCTCGGGGACGATGACGACGGTGCCGTGCAGGGCGGCGGCGATCCAGTCGGCCTCGGCCTTCGGGTCGAGGAAGTCCGGGTCCTGCTGGCCCATCACGACCAGCGTGGGCGCGGTCACCTCGGCCAGGCGAGCCTCGACCGGTGCGTGGCTGGTGCGGGTCGTCAGCGAGAACGCCTTGGTGTAGCCGGGTCGCTTGATGCTGGCGATGACCTCGGGGAGGTAGGTGTCGAGGTCGTCGGGGCGGTGCCCGGCGTAGAACTTCGGCGCATACGACTTCCACGACAGGGCGGCCCACGGTGTGGCCATCGCGACCCGCATCATGATCCGGGTGAACGCGCTGATCGAACCGTCGCGCACGAACGGGCCGACGAGGACCAGCGCGCTCACCAGCTCCGGGCGCTCGGCCGCGACGTAGGCGGCGGCCCCGGCGCCCATCGAGTTGCCCACGATCACGGCCGGACCCCCGAGCGCCTCGATCAGCGCGACGAGATCCCCGGCGGTCTCGACGTCGCCGTAGGAGCCGAACGTCGGATCGCTGCCGCCGTGGCCGCGAAGGTCGCTGGTCGCGACGCGGTAGCCCGCCTCGACCAGAGCCGGCGCCAGGAACCGGTACGTGGCGCGCAGGTCGCCCATGCCGGGAACGAGCAGGACCAGGGGGCCGTCACCGGCCACGTCGTAGGCGACCCGCCCCTCGGGACGGGCGAGGTACTGGGTGGGAGCGGTGCCCCTATTTGTAGTAGCCATGCGGTTAAGATACATAGCCACATGGCTACCGTCAAGAGTCAGCGATCCGCGCCCTCAGCCTTGTGAGTCTGCGCCTGCGAGGACCGTCGCCCGCTCGCCAGGACGGCATCTTCGAGTCTGACCTTCACATGCTCAGGTATCGGCGAGCCCCATGGCTCGGGACGACAGCTCGACTTGGGCTTCGTAGATGGCGTCGAGCGCGGGCTTGTCGTACATCCGCAGGTGCCCGTACATCTCGAGGCAGATGGCGCCGTGCATCCCGTACCAGGCGTGCAGCAGTGCCTGGTGGCTGGCGGCGGGAACCGTCCCCTCGACCACCGAGTCGTCGGCGTCGGCCTGCAGAGCGGCCAGCGTCGAGGGCGCGACGTCCTCGACGATGGGGTCGGCGAGCACGCCGGCGGCGAGCGCCCGGTGCACGACGAGGGCGAGCTGCTCGATCGCGGACTTGGCAGCCTCGACGGTGGGTCCGTGTGCGGGTGCGACGTAGCCCGGGACCGGTTGGCCGAACAGCAGGGTGAAGCGCGGCGGGTCGCCCAGTGCCCACGCCCGGTACGCCGTCGCGACGACCCGGAAATGCTCCCGGCCGGGGGAGGGGTCGGCGTCTGTGACGGCGTCGGCTAGTGACTGCGCCAGGTCGTGGTAGCCCTCGAAGATGAGGTCGGTGAGCAGTTGGTCGCGGTCGCCGTAGTACCTGTAGAGAGCCTGCGCGGTGAACCCCATGGCGCGGGCAATGTCGGCGAACCGGACGTCGGTGTTGCCCTGACTGCGCATGAGGTCGAGGGCGGTCGCCTTGATCTCGGTGAGGGTGGCCTGGCGCGCCCGCTCCCGTCGTGACGGCACGGCACTCGCGGGATCGCCCACGGTCGTCGTCATCGACATGCCCCCTTCGACATTCGCTCGCGACCCCAGGGGAACGCGACTGTGATGGAGTGTAACTGAAGTTTGATCCCTTGACAGACCCCGCCGGCATCTGATTCATTGTGCGCCAACATTCCTGTTACGTTGGTTCACTACGATGAGGTTAGGTCATGAATCCAGAGTTGGTCGCGGATCGCACGGCTCGCGTCCCCGCGGTTGCGGCGCCAGGCGTTCTCGGGCGGGTGGCGCAGTGGACCTTCCGGCACCGCGCGCTCACCGTGGTCGGCTGGGTTGTCACAGTTGCCGTCGCGATCGTCCTGTCGATCGCCTTCGCCGGCCGGTTTACGGCCGACTACTCGGCGCCCGGTGCCGATTCCACCCAGGCGCATGACCGGCTGGTTCGCGAGTTCCCGTCCGCCGCGGCGTCCTCGATCGCCGTGGTCGTGCGCAGCACCTCGGGTCCGGTCACTGAGGGCCTGGCTCGGTCCCAGGTTCGGCAGCTGCTCGACGAACTGGCCCGGCAGTCACACGTCCGTCAGGTCAGCGACCCGTTCGCCACCCCCGGTGGGGTCTCGCGGGACCTCACCACGGCGATCGCCACGGTGCAGCACGACGTCGTCCAGCCCTCCGATATGCCGGTCACCGCGACGACGTCGCTGCTGGGCCTGGCCGACCGGGCATCGGTCAACGGGCTGCAGGTCGCGATGAGCGGCGATGCCGTCGCAGCCGCCGAGCAGGGCCCGGTCGGCTCCGAGGGCCTGGGGCTTCTCGTGGCAGCGGTGATCCTGCTGCTCACCTTCGGGTCGATAGTCGCCGCCGGCCTTCCTCTGGCCGTCGCGCTGGTCGGCTTGGGGGTCAGCGGTGCGGTGACCGGCCTGGTCGCCCGGGTGATGCCGGTGCCTGACTGGTCCACCTCGCTGGCCACCATGATCGGCCTCGGCGTCGGGATCGACTACACGCTGCTGATGGTCACCCGGTTCCGCGAGTGGCGGGCCGAAGGGCTCGACGTGCAGCGAGCCACGGTCGCTACCCTGGACACCGCCGGGCGCGCTGTGGTCCTGGCCGGCACGACCGTCGTCATCAGCATGCTCGGCCTGTTCGCCACGGGACTGCCCTACATGCGCGGGGCCGCCGCGGCGACCATCGTCGCCGTGCTCGTGGTGCTCGCCGCCGCGATCACCCTGTTCCCCGCACTCCTCGGTTTCGTGGGAGGCCACCTCGACCGGCTCCGCGTCCCGCTGCCCCGTCGTCGACGCCGGCCGGGTGGGGCGGCAGGTGCCCACGCCGGCGCCGCACGGCGCCGTTGAGTCCGAGGGTTGGCTGCGCTGGGGGCGCCTGGTCCAGCGCCATCGGGTGCTTGCCGCCGTGGTCGGCGTGTCGGCGCTGCTGGCCCTGGCCAGCCCGTTCCTGGGTGCGCGCTTCGGGTTCCCCGACGCCGGCCACGACGCGGCCGACAGCTCCAGCCGCCGCGCCTACATGATGGTTGAGCAGGCGTTCGGTCCCGGCGCGAACGGGCCGCTCCTCATCGCAGCTGAGCTCACCGCACCAGCGGACGCGACCGCGCTCACCAGCCTCGTCACCAGCCTGACGCACGTCAGCGGCCTCGCCTCGGTCAGCCCCGTCACGCTCAGCCCGTCCCACGACGCGGCCGTGCTCACGGTGTTCCCGACCACCGGGCCCGAGGACCCCCGCACCCAGACCCTCGTCCGCACGCTGCGCGAGCAGATCGTGCCGGCTGCGACCGCGGGCACCGGGCTGACTGTCCACGTCGGAGGCGTGACCGCAGCGTCCATCGACACCACGAGCAACATCGAGAGCAAGCTCCCGCTGCTCATCGCCGGTGTCGTGATCCTCTCGGCGCTCCTGCTGCTCGTCGCCTTCCGCAGCGTCGCGGTCGCCCTCAAGGCCGCCGCGCTGAACCTCTTGTCCGTCGCCGCCGCCGACGGCGTCGTGGCTCTCGTCCTGCAGGGCGGCTGGTTCGGCCGGCTGTTCGGAATCGACAGCCCCACGCCGCTGCCCGCATTCGTCCCGGTGCTCATGTTCGCCGTCCTGTTCGGGCTGTCGATGGACTACGAGGTCTTCCTCGTCTCCCGGATACGCGAGACCTGGACACGCATCGGGGACAACGGGCAGGCAATCGTCAGCGGGTTGGCCGGACCGCGCGGGTCATCACAGCAGCAGCAGCCATTGTGATCGCGGTGTTCGCAGCGTTCGTACCCAGCAACAGCCTCATCCTCAAGGTGATCGGCATCGGCATGGCCGCCGCCATCCTCATCGACGCCACCGTCGTGCGACTGCTCGTCGTGCCAGCCGTGATGTTCATCCTCGGCGACCGGAACTGGTGGATGCCGCCGGCCCTCTCGTTCCTACCCGAGGTCCACGTCGAGGCACACCCCGACCGGTACCGGACATCCCCTGACAGCAACGTCTCCGCTCCCCACATCGAGCCGGAGCTGGTGAGATGACCGACCGCAGCCGACCAGAGACACGCTCGCGACGAGGCACGCCGATCGCGATTTCACCACTCGAGCACCGGGCGCAAGGTGCGGTCAACGTCGTGATCGAACCGCTGCGCCGCTGGCGACCTGCTTCGGGGACCCCGGACATCACCTCTGCGACGGCGACGGGTGGCAGCATGATCCGCCTCCCCACCGAGGAACCAAGCCGTTCCCACGGGTCACGGCTCCCACGCGCGGGCGGCAGTCGTCTCCGGCCATCTGCCGGCGATGCGCACGATGAAGGCTGCCGGTCACGGCTGTTCGTAAGCCGACCACGAATGTCCGAGAACGGTGCTCACGAAGGGCTCGCTTCCACAGCGTCCAACCAGCTCGTCGACCCCGCACCGATTGTTAGGGGAGGGGCCACGTCCGCCCAGCGCCACGCAAAGGCATCTGTCGGAGGACAAACCTGTCAGCCAGTCCCGCCCCGCCCCGGTGGTCCAGGGCCAATCATTCGCAAGAAGGAGACACGCGCATGACCACGCAGCCGCAAGCCACGACCCTCGACGACCTTGCCGCCCGTCGGCGGCGCCGCCTCGACCGGCTGCGGATCGCCATCATCACTGCCCTGGCCGTCCAGGTGCTGCTCGGCATGGCCAACAACCTGTGGCTCACGCAGGACCCGCCCACCCTCGAGACCGCTTCGCCGCAGGCCCTTCTCAGCGCCCACGTGGACGTGGCCTATGTGCTCATCGCGCTCGCGATCTGGATGCTGGTGTTTGCAATCCGTTCGAGGCGCCGCACCTACATTCTGCCCGCCTCCACCGGGATCTTCGGCGTCCTGCTCGCGTACGGTTCGGGCCTGGCCTACTGGGCCACCGAAGCCAACATCTGGTCCATGTCCATGACCATCGGATTCACGATCGCCGTGACGTCATACGCGCTCGCCGGGCGACGTTGAGGACTCCAGCACATGGATGTCAACGACGAGCACGAGTGTTGGTCTTCGATGACTGTGGACCCTCCGCTGACGAGGACCGCCCAATGCCGGTCAACTCCGCGATCGCGTCGTATCACCGATAAGTCCTCGCTGCTCGGGAATGTCATGGTCCGGGTAGCCGATCAGTCCGACAACCCGCGCAGCATCGTTTGCACCATGTCGTTGTACACCGACTCCGAGTCGTCGGAGAAGCTGATCCCGTTGAGCTCGAAGCTCACCGCACCATGCAGCGCTGACCAGATCTGCTGGGCGATGTCGACCGCGACCCCACGCGCGAGGATCTCCGCGCCTTGGGCGTCCTGGACCCGGGTCACGAGCTCGGCGAACGCCAGCTCCGCGCGCGCGTAGGCCTGCGGCGACATGGCGATGACGCGCTTGTGGTCGAACATCAGTTGATAGTGCTCGGGATGGTCGAGGGCGAACGTCCGGTACGCCCCGCAGGCGGACACGAGACGAGCCCGGGCGTTCGGGCCGCTGGCCGAGCAGGTCGTCAGCGGCGAACGCGGCGTAGGTGTCCAGCGGCACCTCATGCCCGTCCAGGGTTCGGGCCCGCGGCCGGGACACCTCGACCCGCCGACCGCCCAGGGTCACCGAGCCCTTCCCGGTGCCGTGCCGCACCGCCCCACGGTCGGGGTCGTGCTTGCCCTTCGGCCCGGCCACTGCGGTGATCTCAGCCTCGAACATCGCCGCCATCACCGCCATCCCCGCGGCGACGCTCAGCGCGAGCAGCCCTTCCCGGGCCACGCTGGCGATGTCAGCCAGCGCGAGACTGACCTCCTCCGGCAGCCCGCTCACGCCCACGGCCTGGTCCTGCGTCACGATCTGCACGTTGCTCGGTTCCACAAGACTCGGGAGTATGCCCAGTGAGCGAGAGGGGCCACGCCGATGGTGACGTGATCTGACTCGTTGTGAAGCTCGTCGTCGCCAGCCGGTGTGAGTCCGGTCCGGGTAACCGCCAGGGGGCCCGGTAGCAGGCTGCCGGCGCCGGGGGGAAACGCCCGACGTCGAAGTGCAGCGTCAAGAGCCCTTCAGGGGGAGCGACCGAGCGGTCCGCAGCATCCAGCGGATCCTCGACCCGGTCCGTGCCTTGCAGCATGCGCTTCACCGGGCGGCCAAGGCTGACCCCGGACGACGATTCCACGCGCTGTATGACAAGGTCCACCGCAGGGATGTCTTGCAGCGAGCGTGGTGGCTGGTGCGTCGAAACGCTGGCGCGCCAGGCATCGACCAGACCACCATCGCCGACGTCGAGGAGTACGGGGTGACCCGGCTGCTCGACGAACTGGCCGCGGAACTGCAAGCGGGGCGGTTCCGGCCGTTGCCTGCCCGACGGGTGTTCATTCCCAAGCCCGGCTCGGCAGAGCAGCGACCGTTGTCGATTCCCGCGGTCCGTGACCGAGTCGTGCAGGCTGCCGTGAAGATCGTCATAGAGCCGATCTTCGAGGCGGACTTCTTGCCGTGCTCGCATGGGTTCCGGCCCAAACGGTCGGCGCACGACGCCCTGCAGGTACTCGTTGATGAGTCCTTCGGGGGCAAGCGGTGGGTGGTGGAGACGGACGTCGCGAACTGCTTTGAGGCGATCCCGCACTCGGGGTTGATGTCCGCGGTGGAGGAACGGGTCAGCGACCGTCGCCTCCTCGGGCTGCTCTGCGCGTTCCTACGCGCTGGGGTCATGCACGAGGGCACGGCCCGGCGGGCCGTCACCGGCACTCCGCAAGGCGGGGTTGTCTCCCCGCTGCTCGCCAACGTCTTCTTGCACCGGCTCGACCGGGCATGGCGTGGCGCGTATGGGACGCTGGTGCGGTATGCCGATGACCTGGTGGTGATGTGCAAGTCCCAGGGGCAGGCGGTCGCCGCGCTCGCGCGCGTAACCGCCCTGCTGGCCCATCTCGGCCTGGAGCCGAAGCAGGCCAAGACCCGGATCGTGCAGCTGACCGATGGTGGCGAGGGCGTGGACTTCCTCGGCTTCCACCATCGGCTGGTGCACTCCCGGGCCGCGCGGGGAACAGGCCAGATCACCTACCTCGCCCGTTGGCCATCGCGCAAGGCGATGCAGCACGCCCGGGACCGCATCCGGTTCATGACGATGCGGGCCCGGCTGGTTGCACCGGTCGAGCAAATCGTGCAGGAGAGGAACCTGTTCCTGCGCGGCTGGGCGGGCTACTTCCGCTACGGGAACTCCGCCCAGGCCTTCGACAAGATCCGCAGCTACGCGGTGATGCGGCTCGCGCTGTTCCTGGCGAAACGTCATCAACGCCCAAGCGCCTGGGGATTCGCCCAGGTCTACCGATCGCGTGACTCGTTCGGGCTGGTCTCCCTCAATGGAATCGTTGCCGCACCCAGGCCCAACCGGGCCTGGCGGGCTCCGGTCGAACACCGCCGGTGAAGGGCGTCGGTGAGCCGTGTGCGGGAGAACCGCATGCACGGTTCGACGGGCGGGGGCTGGAAACGGAACGCATCAGCGTCACCGCGC